>NZ_NFIE01000020.1:0-51487 GCF_002161605.1 [Collinsella] massiliensis
CGGTTGGGCCGGCGGCTTCGGGTGCAGACGACTCGGGTGGTGTGACGGGCGGTGTGTACAAGGCCCGGGTACGCATTCACCGCGGCATGCTGATCCGCGATTACTAGCAACTCCGACTTCGCGGGGGCGGGTTGCAGCCCCCGGTCCGAACTGGGGCCGGCTTTCGGGATCCGCTCCCCCTCGCGGGGTGGCAACCCTCTGTACCGGCCATTGTAGCACGTGTGCAGCCCCGCGCATAAGGGGCATGATGACTTGACGTCGTCCCCGCCCTCCTCCGGCTTGGCGCCGGCGGTCCCGCGTGGGTTCCCAGCTTAGTGATGGCAACACGCGGCGGGGGTTGCGCTCGTTGCGGGACTTAACCCAACATCTCACGACACGAGCTGACGACAGCCATGCACCACCTGTATGGGCTCCTCTCGGCCCCCGGGTCTCCCCGGGCTCACCCATATGTCAAGCGCGGGTAAGGTTCTTCGCGTTGCTTCGAATTAAGCCACATGCTCCGCTGCTTGTGCGGGCCCCCGTCAATTCCTTTGAGTTTTAGCCTTGCGGCCGTACTCCCCAGGCGGGACGCTTAATGCGTTGGCTGCGGCACGGGGGGATCGTCCCCCCACACCTAGCGTCCATCGTTTACGGCCGGGACTACCAGGGTATCTAATCCTGTTCGCTCCCCCGGCTCTCGCGCCTCAGCGTCGGTGCCGGCCCAGAGGGCCGCCTTCGCCACCGGTGTTCCGCCCGATATCTGCGCATTCCACCGCTACACCGGGCGTTCCACCCTCCCCTGCCGGACCCAAGCCGCGCGGTTCGGGGGGCGGGCCGGGGTTGAGCCCCGGCATTTGACCCCCCGCCTGCGCGGCCGCCTACGCGCGCTTTACGCCCAATGAATCCGGATAACGCTAGCCCCCTACGTATTACCGCGGCTGCTGGCACGTAGTTAGCCGGGGCTTCTTCTGCAGGTACCGTCAGTCTCGTCCCTGCTGAAAGCGGTTCACGACCCGAAGGCCTCCATCCCGCACGCGGCGTCGCTGCGTCAGGGTTCCCCCCATTGCGCAAGATTCCCCACTGCTGCCTCCCGTAGGAGTCTGGGCCGTGTCTCAGTCCCAATCTGGCCGGTCGGTCTCTCAACCCGGCTACCCGTTGTCGGCACGGTGGGCCTTCACCCCGCCGTCTACCTGATGGGCCGCGACCCCATCCCCCGCCGCCGGAGCTATGCCCGGGCGGACATGCGTCCGCCCGGGGCCACCGGGTATCACCCGCGGTTTCCCGCGGCTGTCCCCGTGCGGGGGGCAGGTTGGTCACGTGTTACTCAGCCGTTCGCCACTCGCTTCCACCCGGAGGTGGGTGCCGTTCGACTTGCATGTGTTAGGCGCGCCGCCAGCGTTCATCCTGAGCCAGGATCGAACTCTCCGTCCAGAGCCCCCGAGGGGGCGCCGGGCGCGAGGCCCGCTCCGGCCGGCTTAAACGCCGATCGGATTCCATTCCGTTTGGGCGATGTCCTGGATGACGGGGAAGATATCTCTTCTTCCCTGTACTGGTTCGAGTGCATCGCTACATTCTATTCCGGAGATGGCTCCCGCCATCTCCCCTCCGAGCGCGCACATCGGGTCTCCCCTCCGTGCGCCTCGCGGTATCCGGTTCCCAAGGTACGCGCCGGCGCGGCTCTCGCTCGGCCGCGCGGCAAGGAGATATAATGCCAGAAATCCCGGCGGGCGCAAGCGGGGATGCTCCCCTCCACATCTCCTACATAATTGAGCCCTGTGCGGTGGTTTTGACCACTATATATAGTGTTTCGAAAACGCTCGTCTACTATTTGCTACCGCTCGCCGAACCCGTGATGAATTTGAAAACCTTTCTCCGGTCTTAGCAGACGCCGTTATCAAGCGCCTCGCCGCGCGCGATGTCGCACCCGGCCTCGAGCAGCTGATCGCGTTCCTGCACGGTCGGAGCCTCCGCGTACACGCGCACCACCGGATCCATGCGGCTCGGGCGTAGGAGCACCCACGACTCATCCTCGAATTCGAGCCTGAGTCCGTCCATGTGGCTCACCGCGACCGGCGCGCGCCCCGCGACGGTGCGGGGATTGAGCCCCGGCAGCATCGTGCGGAAGATCTCACTCACCTCGTTCTCGACGCGCAGGTCGCGCATCGCGTAGGCCATGGCGCCGTACTCCCGCTCGACCTCGTCGACGATCTGCCCGAGCGGCTTGCCCTCGACCGCCATGAGCTCGCAGAGCACCAGCGCGATGTGCAGCCCGTCGCGCTCGAGCATATGGGTGGGCACGCAGATGCCCGTCCGGCCCTCGACGCCCAGCAGCACGTCGCCCTTCAACGCTTCCTTATATATATGTTCGAACCCGGTGGGCTTCATGGTCACGCGGCAGCCGAGCGAACGCGCCATGCGCCGCGTGAGCGTCGACGCCGCGACGCCCAGGACGACGCGACCCGTCTGGCCGCGGTGTTCGACGAGGTGCTTGAGCACGAGCGTCGCGATCATGCGTGGGCTGATGAACCGCCCCCGCTCATCGACGGCGCTCAGGCGGTCGGCGTCGCCATCGGTGACGAAGCCCGCGCACGCATTGGTCTCCATAACCGCACGCTCGCAATCGTCCACCCAGGGCTCGACGGGCTCGGGGTGCACGTCCAGGGTGTCCTCGTCGTCGGAGCCGTGGATCTCGGCCACGTTGATGCCGAGCGCGCTCATGACCTGGGGCAGATAGGTGCGACCGGCCCCGTAGAGCGGGTCGTAGAGCACCGAGAGTCCTGCCTGCGCGATGGCGACGCCGTCCACCGATGCGCAGAGCGCGTCCAGGTAGGGCGTGACGATGTCGGTGCGGTGGATGCCCCCGTACACGCCGATGGGCTCGGCGGACACGTTGCGCTCGATCTCGTCGGACGCCTCGCGCGTCACCGCGACGCCGTCGCTCCCGTAGATGCGCACGCCCAGGTAGTCGTATGGATGATGCGAGCCCGTCACCATGATGCCGCCGCAGGCGCGCGCGTCCTGCGCCACGGTCCAGGCCAGCGCCGGGGTGGGCGCGAAGCGGTCGGACACCTTTGCGGCGAGCCCGTGCCCGGCGAGGATCCTTCCCACCAGGCAGGCGAGGCGCTCCGCCTCGGCGCGCGTGTCGAACGCGACGTAGACGAGGGCGCCCGGGGTGGCCTGCGCCCAGAGCCCGCCGACGGCATCGGCGATGCGTGCGAGATCTACCTCGATCGCCTCGTCGTCGACGCGCGCGTACCAACCGTCGGCGGACAGGTGAATCATCGTGCTCATCGAGCATGCACTCCTTGGATGCTGTTTCGGTTATGCGGTGAGGCAGCATGCGGAACCAAGACCCCGCGCCGCGGTGCCGCACCATCCATATACCCAACATTCATGGCCGCCGTGCGCGGCACACCGTCTTCGCGGAAGCGCGCTGGCGCGGCTATCGCATCTTATATAAGTGCATCCGCCATGGCCGCGGTCGTAGCGGGCGTGCCGCCGCAGCAGCACCCCACAAGGCGCGCGCCCGCGTCCCGCCACCGCACGCATGCCTGGGCGAAGCGCTCCGCCGGGGCGGGCCAGACGAGCGCGCCGTCCTCCGTGCGCGTTGGGTTCCCCGCGTTCGGCCTCACAGAGACCGGGGTGCGCGCCGCGCGCAGCAAGCGCGGGAGCGCGGCATCGGCCGCCTCGATAGAGCAGCAGTTCACCCCGACCGAGCCGGCCCCGTGCTGCTCGGCGTACACCGCGGCACCCTCGATGGTGAGGCCGTCCCCCAAAAGGCAACCGCGCTCATCGACCGCGAAGCTCACGAGCACCGGCATGCCGTCCGCGATGTCGCGCACGCCCGTGAGCGCAGGGCCGAGGTCGCGGATGGAGCAGAACGTCTCGAGCATGACGGCCGAGACGCCCGCGGTGAGCAGCGCGAGCGCCTGGTCGCGGTACGCCGCGCGGGCTGCGCGGTACTCCGGGGAATCCTCGCGGAACCATTCGATGCCGCAGGGGCCGATGGAGCCGACGACGGGGAGGCTTCCCGCTGCGCGCGCGTTGTCGACGGCAGCGCGGTTCACTTCGGCCATGTCGCGCGCGACCCCGTCACGCTCGAGCGCCGGCGCGGACGCTTGGAACGTGTTCGTGAGCATGACCTGCGCGCCCGCCGCCGCGTAGAGGCGGTGCAGGCGCTGCACGGCCTGGGGCTCGGCGAGGTTCCAGAAGGCGGCGGGGACGCCCTCCGCATCGGGCTCGCCCATGAGCATCGTGCCCATGGGGCCCTGCATGAGGAGCGTCTCGCCCTGCAAGCGCTCCATGAGCTCGCGGGCGCCCGTGCGGTCGAAGTAATCCGCCTGCGCCATCTAGGATCGCCCGTCTTCGAATGCGATGCCCTGGCGCTCCAGGTACGAGAGCCAGCGCTCCATGGTGTCTTCCGAGAGGGCGTGCTCCATCTTGCACGCCTCGGCATCGGCGCGGTCGAAGTCCACCCCGAGCTCCTGGGTGAGGAACGCGCGGAGCAGGCGGTGGCGGCGCCACACGGCATCGCCGATCTCGCGCCCCTGGTCGGTGAGCGTGATCCTGCCGTAGTGGGACTGCTCGACGAGGCCCTGCGCCTTGAGCGCGGTGATCGCCTTGTTGACCGACGCCTTCGAGACGCCGAGGCGCGACGCCACGTCCACGGAACGCATGCCGTCCGTCGCCCCTCCCTCTTCCTCGATGCGGACGAGACACTCGAGATAGTCCTCGTTCGACATCGTGAGATGCAGCTCCTGCGATGCCGCGGTGGTATCCATGAAACGCTCCCATCGTCGTGATTTCCGCACGATTGTACCCCAACGCCCCGCCGGTCTGCCCCGCTGCACCGGAGTCGCACACGGCACGGGGCGACGGGCGGCGAGCGGGCGCGCTGCTCGCCGCTCCCCGGCGGGAGCGCGTGCTAGAGTGGGGCTATGCGAATGGCGGAAGGGGCGCCCGGGCGGGCGCCCGCCGCGGGAAAGGAGCATTATTGTGGCAGACCAGCGCACCCCGTCCGACGTCCTCGAGCGCTTCCTGCGCTACGTGCAGGTCGATACGCCGTCGAGCGACGCCCATGCCGACCAGACCCCCTCGACCCCGGAGCAGTTCGACCTCGCGCGCCTGCTTGCAGACGAGCTGCGCGCACTGGGTGCCGAGGACGTCGCGGTCTCCGAGCACGCCTACGTGACCGCGCACGTCCCGGCGAGCCCCGGCGCTGAGCATCTGCCCGCCCTCGGGCTCATCGCGCACATCGACACCACGGAGGCGGCGCCCGGCCGCGGCGTGAAACCGCACGTCGTGCGCTACATGGGCGGCGACCTCGTCTGCGGCGAGCATGCGGGCGACCCCGTCGCCATCGGCCCCGACAAGCTCCCCGCGCTCGATGGGCTCGTGGGCGAGGACCTCGTCTGCTCCGATGGCACGACGCTCCTGGGCGCGGACGACAAGGCAGGCGTGGCCGAGATCATGGCGCTCGTCGCGCGCCTGGCCGCGCACCCGGAGCTACCGCACCCGCGGCTGGGCATCTGCTTCTGCCCGGACGAGGAAATCGGCCACGGCGCCGCCCTCCTCGACCTGGAAGCGTTCGGCTGCGCGTTCGCCTACACCGTCGACGGCGGGCCCATTGGCGAGCTCGAATGGGAGTGCTTCAACGCCTGCGAGGTCATCGTCACGTTCCAGGGCTACTCCATCCATCCCGGCGACGCGAAGAACCGCATGGTGAACGCCGCGAACCTGTTCTGCGCCTTCCATGCCATGCTGCCGGCCGCGATGCGCCCCGAGCACACCGAGGGCTACGAGGGCTTCATCCACCTGCTCGGGGTCTCCGCCACCTGCGAGCGCGCGTGCGCCCGCTACATCGTGCGCGACCATGACGCGGGGCTGTTCGAAGCGAAGATCGGCCTCATGGAGCGCGCAGCGGCGTTCCTGAACGCCGAGCTCGACACGGAGCGCGTGCGCGTGGAGGTGCGCCGGGAGTATCGCAACATGGCCGAGGTCGTCTCCGCGCACCCCGAGCTCATCGAGCGCGCGAAGGAGGCCTTCGCCGCCGCCGGCATCGAGCCGCGTGTGCTCCCCATCCGCGGCGGCACCGACGGCGCGCAGCTCTCGTTCCGCGGGCTCCCCTGCCCCAACCTCTCAACCGGCGGTTACGCGTTCCATGGGATCAACGAGTTCATCCCCGTCTCGTCGCTCGAGGCGATGGTCGATGTCCTCGAGGAGCTCGTGGCGCGCTTCGCCCGATAAAACGCGGCGGGCTGGGCGCACGATTGCGCACCCAGCCCGCTGCTCCTTGGTGATAAAAAGGTGTCTGACACCATGTTATCAGCCTGGCGTTATTCGGATTCCGTGCTCTCCGCCTCGGCGTCGTCGCTCGTCGTGGCGGTTCCGTTCGACCAGTCCGAGCTCGAGTTCTCCGAAAGGTCACCGATGGTCGCGGAGCTGTCGCCGCCCTCGCCCATGGTCTGCGGGCCCTGCGGGTCCTCACCGGCGTCGACGCGCTCCATCATCTCGCGCAGCGCGTCCTCGTAGACGAACACGTAGCTCTGGCCGTCGATATAGGTGTCGTCGCCCGCCCAGGAGGGGATGTTCGCCGAGTACATGGAATCCGTGTCCATGCCGCGCATGGCGTTCACGAGCGCGATGATGTCGTTCACGGAGAGCGACGTGTGCACCATGTCGGCCAGCGAATCGAGGATCGCAGGGATGGTGCTCACATCGAGGCTGTTCAAGATCTTGTCCGCCAGCGCGCCAAGCACCATGCGCTGGTGGCGCATGCGCGTGTAGTCGCCGTCTGCGTAGAGGTAGCGCGAGCGGGCGAATGCGAGGGCGTGTTCGCCGTCGAGATGCTGCTGGCCGGAAGGCACGTCCACGCTCAGGTGCTCGTCGCCCTCGACCGCGTCGCCCTCGGGAATGTAGAGGTCGATGCCGCCCACGGCGTCGATGAGCGTCTCCATGCCGCTGAAGTTGATCTCCGCGTACTCCGAGATCTGGACGCCGCAGAGCTCGTTCACGGCCTCGACCATCTCCTCGGCGCCGTTGCCGTCATCCATCTGGCCGTACGTGAAAACCGCGTTGATCTTCATCGTGCTGCCCTTGTACTCGACCTTCGTGTCGCGCGGGATGGAGATGAGCGTGACCTGCTGCGTCGTGGCATCGATGCGCGCCAGGATGATGGAGTCGGTGCGGTAGGTGTCCTCGCCGGGGCGCCCATCGGTTCCCAGCAGCAGCATGTAGAACGGCTCGCGGGCCACGTCGGAGTCGACGAGCACCGCGCGGAGCTCGTCGGTGATGATGCCGGCGTCGTTCAGGCGCGCGACGATGCTGTTGAACCACAGCGCCACCGCGCTGCCCGCGGTGATGAGCATGATGAGCAGCGTGCACACGATGCTGCGGCGGATGATCTTGCCCCTGCGGCGCTTCCGCGCGCGCTCGGAATAGCGCGAGACGTTCTTGCGGCTGTAGATGCGGCTCGCGGTGGCCGAGGACGTCTGCCTCGACTGCTGTACCGCGCGTTTATGGCGAATCCCCATGGGCACCCTACCTAATCGTCCTCGGGATCGGGTAGCGACAGGCTTTCTACCTTCGCCCCCAGCCCTGTCAGCTTGTCAACGAACCGCTCGTACCCGCGGCGGATATGGTGCGTGGCCGAGACGTCGGTGAAGCCGTCGGCCACGAGGCCCGCCAGCACGAGGGCGGCACCGCCGCGCAGATCGGGCGAGACCACCTCGGCGCCGGAGAGGCGCTCGACGCCGTGCACGATGGCGTGATGGCTCTCGATGCGGATGTTCGCGCCCATGCGCACGAGCTCGGACGCGAACATGAAGCGGTTCTCGAAGATGTTCTCCGTGATGACCGAGACGCCGTCGGCCAGCGCGGCGAGCGCCATGACCTGCGCCTGCATATCGGTGGGAAAGCCGGGGAACGGAAGCGTCTGGATGTCCGTGGGCGCCGGGCGGTCGATGCGCCAGGCGCGCACGCCGCTCTCGAGGCGCTCGTAGCGCAGCCCCATGAGCTCGAGCTTCTTGAACACCATGCCCAGATGGACCGGGCTGAAGCCCAGGACCTCCACGCCCGCGTCGCCGGCGGCGAGGGCGGCCGCCACCACGAAGGTGCCCGCCTCGATGCGGTCGCCGATCACGCGGTGCTCCACGGGATGCAGCTCCTCGACGCCCTCGATCGTGACGACCGGCGTGCCGGCACCCGTGATCTTGGCGCCCATCTCGTTGAGCATGTTCGCCAGATCGACGATCTCGGGCTCGCGCGCGGCGTTGTCGATGATCGTCGTGCCGCGGGCGCGGACGGCCGCCATGATGAGGTTCTCCGTGGCGCCCACGCTCGCGAACTCGAGCGAGACCATGGAGCCGGTGAGGCCGTCAGGCGCGGCGGCATGGATGTAGCCGTGATCGGTGTCGAAGTTCACGCCGAGCGCCTCGAGGCCGAGGATATGCATGTCGATCTTGCGGGCGCCGAGGTTGCAGCCGCCCGGCATGGCGATCTTCGCGCGGCCGAAGCGACCGAGCAGGGGTCCCATGACGGCGGTCGAGGCGCGCATCTTCGCGACGAGCTCGTACGGCGCCTCCCAGCTATCGGCCGTGGAGGTGTCGATGCGCAGCGTGTGCTCATCGAGCACGTCGATGCGCACGCCCAGCCCCTTGAGTACCTTGCCCATCACATGGACGTCGGAGATGTTGGGGACGTTGGTGAGCGTCGTTGCGCCCGGCGCGAGCAGCGTCGCCGCCATGAGCTTCAACGCGGAGTTCTTCGCCCCGGAGACCTCGACGGCCCCCTCAAGGGCATGCCCGCCATGGACGCGGATGATGTTCACAAAGCCGCCTTTCACAACCATGCCCGGAACCGATGCGGCTCCGGGCATGGCACGTTCGCATTCACTCGTGGGGTAAGCAGCGCGCTACTTCGAGCACAGCAGCTTGCACCATGCGATTTCATTATAGAGATATGCGCGGCGTGCATCATCTGCGGACAAATTGCCCAATTGTTCTTCAAATCCGCGCAGGCGCTCGCGCACCTCGTCGGGCGAGACGGACGCCATGTCCTTGGCGCGCTCGGCCAGGATGACCACCTCGTCGCCCGTGATCTCGGCATAACCGCCATCCACGGCGAACGTGTGGCTCACCTCGCCCATACGCTCGTCGCACAGGCGCACGTACCCCGAGGCCACCGAGCAGATCTCGCTCGCATGGAGCGGGGCGACGCCCAGCTCGCCGTCGGTCGTGGGCAGCGCCACGAACACGGCCTCGCCCTCGTACGCGTTATGTTCCGGGCATACGATGCGCACACGCATGGCTACTCGCTCGCCTTCATCTTCTCAGCGCGCTCGCGCACGTCGTCGATGGTGCCGGCGTAGCGGAACGCCTGCTCGGGGATGTCGTCGCACTCGCCGTCGACGATGGCGGCGAAGCTTCGCACGGTGTCCTCGACGCGGATGTACACACCGGGGTTGCCGGTGAACTTCTCGGCCACGTGGAACGACTGCGAGAGGAACTGCTGCAGCTTGCGGGCGCGGTCGACCGTGAGGCGCTGCTCCTCGGAGAGCTCGTCCATGCCCAGGATGGCGATGATGTCCTGCAGGTCGGAGTACTCCTGCAGGATCTCCTGCACCTTCACCGCCACGCGGTAGTGCTCCTCGCCCACGATGCTCGGGTCGAGCGCGTCGGAGCTCGATGCGAGCGGGTCGATGGCCGGGTAGAGGCCGAGCGCCGCGATGGAGCGCGAGAGCACCGTCTGGGCGTCGAGGTGGGTGAAGGTCGTGGCCGGCGCCGGATCCGTGAGGTCGTCGGCGGGCACGTAGACCGCCTGCACCGAGGTGATGGAGCCGGTCTTGGTGGAGGTGATGCGCTCCTGCAGGTCGCCCATCTCGGTGGCGAGGGTGGGCTGATAGCCCACGGCGGAGGGCATGCGGCCCAGCAGGGCCGAGACCTCGGAGCCCGCCTGCGAGAAGCGGAAGATGTTGTCGATGAACAGCAGCACGTCCTGGCCGCGGTCGCGGAAGTACTCGGCCGCGGTGAGGCCGGCGAGGCCCACGCGCAGGCGCGCTCCCGGGGGCTCGTTCATCTGGCCGTAGACCAGGCAGGTCTTGTCGATGACGCCCGACTCGGTCATCTCGAGGTAGAGGTCGGTGCCCTCGCGCGTGCGCTCGCCCACGCCGGTGAAGACCGACGTGCCGTTGTGCTCCTGCGCGAGGTTGTTGATGAGCTCCTGGATGAGCACCGTCTTGCCCACGCCGGCGCCGCCGAAGAGGCCCGTCTTGCCGCCGCGGATGTAGGGCTCGAGCAGATCGACGGCCTTGATGCCCGTCTCGAAGATCTCGGTCTGGGTGGTGAGCTCGTCGAAGTGCGGCGCGGGATGGTGGATGGGGTAATAGCCCTCCACCTCGGGCATGGGCTTGCCGTCCACAGGCTTGCCCAGCACGTTCCACACGCGGCCGAGGGTCTCGGGGCCGACGGGCATCTTCATGGGCTCGCCGGTGTCCACCGCCTCGAGGCCGCGCTGCAGGCCGTCCGTGGAGGTCATGGCCACGCAGCGGGCCACGCCGCCCGGCAGCTGGCTCTCGACCTCGAGGACCGTGCTGATGTGCCCCATCGGGGTGTCGGCCTCGACGGTGAGCGCGTTGTAGATGCCGGGCACCTGGCCGGTGAACTGCACGTCCACCACGGCGCCGATGATGCGCACGATGCGGCCGGAGCCGGCGGAGCGGACCTGTCCGGCCTCCTCGATGGCCGTCTTCATGCTCGGGTCAATCATTGCTGTTCCTCCAATGCTGAGGCACCGCCCACGATCTCGTTGATCTCGGTGGTGATGGATGCCTGGCGCACGCGGTTGTACGTACGCGTCAACGTGGCGACGATCGCCGTGGCGTTCTCGGTCGCCGAGTGCATGGCCTTGCGGCGCGCGCCCTGCTCGGCAGCGGCGGAGTCGATGAGCGCCTGGTGGATGACGGTCAGGATGTAGCTCGGTACGAGCTCGCCCAGCACGTGCTCGGCCGAGGGCACGAACTTGAACGAGGACGAGACGCGCTCCGGCCCCTCGCCCGTGTTCTTGCGCGGGCCGTGCGCCATCGCGATCGCCTCGGGGTCGAGCGGCAGCAGCGTCTCGACGCGCAGCTCCTGGTCCACGCGGTTCTTCGCGTGATGGTAGACGATGACCACGCGGTCGAGCTTCTCGGCCTCGTACTCGCGGCAGACGTAGCTCGAGATCATGCGCGCCTGCTGCAGGTCCGGGTCCGCCGAAGTGCCCGCGAAGTGCATCACGAGGCCCGGGTGGTTGCGGAAGTAGTCGCTCGCGCGGCGGCCGCAGGTGATGATCTGGGCCTCCGCGCCCAGGCGGTTCCACGAGGCCATGAGCTTCTCGGCCTCGCGCGTCACCGACACATTGAAGCCGCCCGCGAGGCCGCGGTCGGACGCGACGGCGATGACGAGGCAGCGCTTCATGGTCTCGCGGCGCTTGAGCATGGGGTTGCTGCCCGCGACCTCGGCGTCCTGCGCCACCGTGAGCATGACATCGGTGAGCGCTTCCTTGTAGGGCTCGGATTGCACCGAGCGATCGAGGGCACGGCGGATCTTAGCCGTCGAGACCATCTCCATCGTGCGCGTGATCTGCTCGGTGCTCTGAACCGACGAGATGCGTTTCCTGATGTCGCGAAGGTTCGCCATGGGGTTAGCGCTCCTCTGCGCCGGGCTCGTCGTCCGCAGACGCGGAGTCGACCGCGTGCTTGGACACGAACTGCGTCTTGAAATCGCGGATGGCGTTGTCGAGACGTCCCTTGAGGTCGCCCTCGATCTTCTCGCTGCGCAGGCGCGTGAGCACCGGGCCGAACGAGTTGCGCATCTGCTCCAGGAGCTCGTCGCGGAACGGGATCACCTGGGAGAGCGGCAGGTCGTCGAGGTAGCCCTCGTTGCCCGCATAGAGCGCCACGATCTGCTCGGCCACGTCGAACGGCTTGAAGCGCGGCTGCTTCAAAAGCTCGGTCATGCGCGAGCCGTGCGTGAGCTGCTTCTGCGTGGTGGCGTCGAGGTCGCTGCCGAACTGCGCGAAGCCCTGGAGCTCCTGGTAGGCAGCGAGGTCGAGGCGCAGGTTGCCCGCGACCTGCTTCATGGCCTTGGTCTGGGCGGCGCCGCCCACGCGCGACACCGAGATGCCCACGTCCACCGCGGGGCGCTGTCCCTGGAAGAACAGGTCGCTCTGCAAGTAGATCTGGCCATCGGTGATGGAGATCACGTTCGTGGGGATGTACGCCGAGACGTCGCCGTCCTGCGTCTCGATGAGCGGCAGGGCGGTCATGGAACCGCTGCCGTGCTCCTCGGAGAGCTTGCAGGAGCGCTCGAGCAGGCGCGAGTGCAGGTAGAAGATGTCGCCCGGGTAGGCCTCGCGTCCCGGCGGGCGGCGCAGCGTGAGCGACATCTGACGGTAC
This sequence comes from [Collinsella] massiliensis, assembly GCF_002161605.1. NCBI lineage: Bacteria > Bacillati > Actinomycetota > Coriobacteriia > Coriobacteriales > Coriobacteriaceae > Enorma > [Collinsella] massiliensis. The sequence goes on from NZ_NFIE01000020.1 coordinate 12,410, forward strand.
GCCACGGCCTGCTTGGACAGGTCGTCGTAGATCACGAGCACGTGCCCGCCCGGGTTCTCGGCACTCGCCGGCTTGCCGTCGCGGCCGTTGTACATGAAGAACTCGCCGATGGCGGCGCCCGCCATGGGGGCGATGTACTGCAGCGGCGCGGAGTCGGCGGCGGTGGCCGAGACGATCACCGTGTAATCGAGCGCCTGGTGCTTCGAGAGCGTCTCGCGGATGTTCGCCACCGTGGAGGCCTTCTGGCCGATGGCGACGTAGATGCAGATGATGCCCTTACCGCGCTGGTTGATGATGGCGTCGATGGCGATGGCGGTCTTGCCCGTCTTGCGGTCGCCGATGATGAGCTCGCGCTGGCCGCGGCCGATGGGGATCATCGCGTCGATGGCGAGCAAGCCCGTCTGGAGCGGCTCGCACACCGGCGTGCGGTCGATGACGCCGGGCGCCTTGAACTCGATGGGGCGGCGGTGCGTGGTGCGGATGTCACCCAGGCCGTCGATGGGCTGGCCGAGCGGGTTCACCACGCGGCCGAGCATGCCGCGACCCACGGGGATGTCCATGATGCGGCCGGTGGTGCGGCACTCGTCGCCCTCGGCGATGGTGTCGACCTCGCCGAAGAGCACGGCGCCGACCTCGTCGCGGTCAAGGTTCTGCGCGAGGCCGTACACGGTTCCACCCGTCTCGACGCTCTTGAACTCCAAGAGCTCGCCGGCCATGGCGTTGCGCAAGCCGGAGACGCGCGCGATGCCGTCGCCGACCTCGTCGACGTGGGACACCTCCTGGGTGTCGACGGTCGCCGCCAGGCTATCGAGCCTATCGGCGAGGGCGCGCGCGATGGACTGCGCGTCGATCTTCTCAGACATGGGCGGTTTCACCTCCATGCGATTCGTCGTCCAGATGGACGGAGGAAAGGGACTCGCGAGCCGCGCGGAGCTGCGTCTTGACCGAGATGTCGCGACGCTGGCCGCGCATCTCGAGCACGATGCCGCCGATGATGGACGGGTCCACGCGCTCGATGAGGAACACCTGCGTGCCGAGCTCGCCCTCGAGCTGCTTGGTGATGTCGGCACGGAGGTCTTCATCGAGCGGCACCGCCGTCGTGACGGTCACGCCCACGATGTCGGCGTCCTCCTCCGTCATGGCGCGGTACGTCTCGGCGATCTTCGGCAGCAGGTCGAGCTGGTCGCGCTCGACGAGCGTCCGAAGCACCTCGATGACCTCGGGAGCCGAGGAGGCGATCGCGTCGAGGTGCTTCAGGTCCTCGAACACGCGGCCCTCGGTCTTCGCGGCCTCGAGCAATGCGCGCGCATAGGTCTCGAGAACCCTCATCTCCCTGCGGCTAGTTGCTGGCATTCAGGCTACCCGCTTCCTTGATGTAGCGCTCGATGAGACGGCGCTGCTCGCCATCCTCGTCCAGCGTCTTCTCGACGATCTTGGACGCCACCGACACGGAGAGATCCGCGATGGATGCGGCCGCGTCGGCGTAGAGCGCCTGGCGCTCGTCCTCGACCGTGCGATGCGCCTTGGCGATGATCGCCTCGGCCTCCTTGTGCGCGGCGGCCACGATGCGCTGGCGCTCGGCCTCGCCGTCCTGGCGAGCCGCGAGCACGATGTCCGCAGCCTGGCGGCGCGCGTCGGTGAGCATGTCGTCCGACGCCTTGCGGTCCGCGATGGCCTGCTTCTTGGTGCGCTCGGCCTCATCGAGGCTCTCCTCGATGCGCTTGCTGCGCTCATCCATCATCGCGAGGATCTGCGGCCAGGCGACCTTCGCCAGGACGACCCAGATGATGAGGAACGCGATGAGCGCGGGGACGAACTCCGCCATCTTGGGGATGAGGATGCTCGCACCGCCCGCCTCCTCGGCAAACGCCGAGACCGGAGCGCAGAGCGCGGCGCACGCGGTGGTCGCGGCGACGCCGGCAATGCGATGTGTGAACTTCATGATGTGCTCCTTATGCCACACGCTGGGGCGTTCCTAGGCAATGAGGGTCACGACGAAGCCGATGAGGCCGAGTGCCTCGGTGAAGGCGGACGCCAGGATGAAGACCGTGAACGCGCGGCCCTGAACCTCGGGCTGACGCGCCATGGCGCTCGTGGCGCCGAACGCCGCAAGGCCGATGGCAAGGCCGGCACCGATAACACCGAGACCGTATCCGATAACTCCCACAATTCCTCCTTTGTCATGCGCCGGTATGGCGCGGGACTCCAACCTATGGACGGGGCGGCGCTCGCCGCCCGGGTCACCTCTTAGGCGCGCCGGGCGCGCTAGTGGGCATCCGCCTCCGCGATCTGGATGTAGACCGCGGCCAGGACGGTGAACACGTACGCCTGCACGAACGCCACGATGAACTCGACGACGTAGATGATGAGCAAGATGAGCAGCCATGCGATGCTCGGGAGCGCGCCCACCGCGTTCATGGCAGTGAAGTGCTCCAAGAGCGGCTGGGCGAAGATCGTGGCCATGAGGGAGAACGAGCCCATGACGATGTGCCCGGCGAACATGTTGCAGAACAGACGGATGGCCAGCGTGATGGGGCGCAGCAAAAGCGAGAACACCTCGATGACCCACACGAACACGTTCATGGGGAACGCGACGCCCGCGGGCGCGAGGCTCTTGAGGTAGCCGAGGACCCCGTGCTTCTTGCAACCGAAGTAGATGAAGTAGATGAACGTCACGAGGGCGAGCGCCGCGGTGCAGCCGATGGCGCCCGTGCCCGGCTTCATGCCCGGGATGAGGCCGATGAAGTTGTTCACGAGGATGAAGAAGAAGATCGTGGCGAGGAACGGGAAGTGCCGGCGCCAATCCGTGCCGACCACGCCCTTGGCCACGTCGTTCTCGACATATTCGACCACGTACTCGACGCCGTTGACGAACACGCCCTTGGGAACGAGCGTCTGCTTCTTCACGAACACGCCGACGATGATCAAGAGCACGACCGCGGCGATGAGGAGCCAAAGCGAGTACTGGGTGAGACCCGCGTCGAGCGTGCCGAAGACCGGATCCGAAGAGAACTCGGCGACGAGCTCGTTGATCGCCTCGGGCAGCTTGGAAAACGCGTCCAAAATCACACTCTCCTATCCACCGGCGCGCCGGCGCCGAAGGGTTTCCACGGCCGGCGAGGTGCCCGACGTCGCCGAACCGTTCCCTGAAATGCTATGTACCCGCCCGGCGGGACACCGGGCGCGAGCGCATGCCGCCAGCATGGAGACGTCGGGGAGGCGGCGTCGCCGCATCCGGTACCCGACGAAGCCCCTGCACGAGGGCATAGGCTCAGGCTCACCATATATTAGTCTGCCGCCCCCCAAAGTCAAGGTGTTTTCGTGGCTAAACTAGCTGGCCAAATGTTGCAAAATCACATACTTGCCACACGTTTTTCGGCCGCGTGGGCGCGTGTGCTCGGCGCGGGAGGGCGAGGGCGGGCGCCGGGGACGGGGAAGGCGGCTTACCAGAAATCGCCGCGGGCGATGGCGGCGAGGGAGAGGGCGATGATGCTGCCCACGAACCCCACGAGCTCGCCCAGGAAGTACGCAAGGAAGGCGTCGCGCCCCACGACCCATGCGACGAGCACGCCCAGGAACAGGATGGCGAACGACGATGCCACGCCCACCATCCCCATGACCATGTTCGCCGCGCGCCGCCGCGACATGACGGGCACGACCGCGAGCGCGAGCGGGGCGAAGGCGAGGAGGCCGGTGATGACGCCCACGACGGCCGCGGGCCACTGTTGAGCCAAATCGAGTTCCGGCACCGCGCCTCCCCTCCCATCGAATGTCAAATTACCCCAGGGGTATTTTTACATGCTACAGCGTGCCGAAGATGCGGTCGCCCGCGTCGCCCAGGCCGGGCACGATGTAGGCCGCGTCGTTCAGGCCCTCGTCGATCGCGCAGGTGTAGATGTGCACGTCCGGGTCGGCCTCCTGGACCGCGGCGATGCCCTCGGGCGCCGCCACGATGCAGAGCAGGCGCACGTCGCGCACGCCCTGCTTGCGCAGGTAGCCGAGAGCCGCCGTCGCCGACCCGCCCGTGGCGAGCATAGGGTCGACGAGCAGGCAGATGCGCTGGTCCACGTCGACCGGCAGCTTGCAGTAGTACTCGTGGGGCTCGTGCGTCTCCTCGTCGCGGTACATGCCGATGTGCCCCACGCGCGCGGCGGGCACGAGCTCGAGCAGGCCGTCCACCATGCCGAGCCCCGCGCGCAGGATGGGCACGATGGCGAGCTTGCGGCCGGAGAGCTGCCTGCACGGTGCCGCGCAGATGGGCGTCTCCACCTGGACGTCCTCGAGCGGCAGGTCGCGCGTGGCCTCGTAGCCCTCGAACAGGGCGAGCTCGCCGATGAGGTCGCGGAACTGCTTGGTTCCCGTGCGCTTGTCGCGCAGGATCGAGAGCTTGTGCTGTACGAGCGGGTGATCGACGAGCGTCACGCGCTCGGGGTCAAACGAAACGGACATGATCGGCACTCCTCGTCTCAAAGCGGTGCCGGTAAGGCGGCACCGGGCGTTCTTTGGGCCGCTACTCCTCGTCGAGCTCCATGATCTTGGCGACGCGGCGCTCGTGGCGGCCGCCCTCGAAGTCCGTGGTGAGGAACGCCTTGACGATGGCCTCGTTGTCCTCGACGTCGACGAAGCGACCCGAGAGGCACACGACGTTACCGTTGTTGTGCTGACGGAAGAGCTCGGCAAACGGCACCGAGGTGATCGACGAGGCGCGGACGCCCGGCACCTTGTCGGCCGAGAGCGCCATGCCGATGCCCGTGCCGCAGATGAGCACGCCGTAGTCCGCCTCGCCGTTGGCGACCGCATGGGCCACCTTCGCCGCGAAGTCCGGGTAATCGACGGAATCGCCCGTGTCGGGGCCGAGGTCCGTCACCTCGCAAGCCAGCTCATCCTGCATGTAGCGGGCGATCTCGCCCTTCTGGTCGAACCCGCCGTGATCCGATGCGATGGCGACGCGCATTGCTGCTCCCTCCAAGATGGTTGGCGCGGCATCTCCGCGCCCTTCTTTCACTCTAGCATTCGGAGCGCGTCTTGGCGTGCGTCCGCTTCTGCGGTTTCGATGGTTTCGGGGGCGGCGGCAGGGCGCGGGGCGGGGTGCCTGGAACTACGCCGGGCGCCGCGGCGGCTGGGGCTGCGCCGGGCGCCGGGGCGGGGCGCGGCGGGGCGGGCTACCGCTGGCTGCGCGCGCGGGAGACCGCGTCGTGCCAGCCGGCGAGTTCGCGGGCGCGCTCCTCGGCATCCATCCCCGGCTCGAAGCGGCACGCCACGTCGCGGTTCTGCCGGATCTCCTCGCGATCCTCCCAGTAGCCCACGGCAAGGCCGGCGAGGTAGGCCGCGCCGAGTGCCGTCGTCTCCACCGCCTCCGTCTGCACGACGGGAATGCCCAGGATGTCGGCCTGGAACTGCATGATGAAGTCGTTGCGCGAGGCGCCGCCGTCCACCGAGAGGCTGTCGAGCGTGCAGCCCGCGTCGGCCTCCATGGAGCGCAGCACGTCGAAGCTCTGGAACGCCATGGACTCGCAGGCCGCGCGCACGATGGTCGCGCGGTCGGACGCGCTCGTGAGGCCGTAGATGAGCCCGCCCGCGCCCGCGTCCCACCACGGCGCGCCGAGCCCGCTGAACGCGGGGACGAGGTAGCATCCGCCGTTGTCCGGCAGCGACCGGGCGATCTCGGCCGTCTCGGAGGCGCTCGAGATGATGCGCAGCTTGTCGCGCAGCCACTGGATGACGGAGCCGGCGTGGAAGATCGAGCCCTCGAGCGCGTAGCTCACCGTGCCGCCCTCCGCGATGCCGACGGTCGCCACGAGGCCGTTCTGGGACTCCACCACCGTGTCGCCCGTGTTCATGAGCATGAAGCAGCCGGTGCCGTAGGTGTTCTTCGCCTCGCCGGGCTCGAAGCAGCAGTGGCCGAAGAGCGACGCCTGCTGGTCGCCCGCGACGCCGGTGATGAGCGGCATGTGGGTCATGATCTCGCCCGAGACGCGGCCGAACTCGCCCGAGCTCCAGCGCGGCTCAGGCAGCATGCAGCGCGGGATGCCCAGCAGCTCGAGGAGCTCGTCGTCCCAGTCGAGCGTGTGGATGTTGAAGAGCATGGTGCGGCTCGCGTTGGTGTAATCCGTTGCGAACACCATGCCGCCCGTGAGGTTGTAGATGAGCCATGTGTCGATCGTGCCGAACATGAGCTGGCCGGCCTCGGCGAGCTCGCGGGCGCCGCTCACGTTGTCGAGGATCCAGGCGATCTTCGTCGCGGAGAAGTAGGCGTCCGGCATGAGGCCCGTCTTGGCGCGGATCATGTCCGCGTAGCCGTTCTGGGCGAGGGCCTCCGCGTGCGGCGCGGTGCGGCGGCACTGCCAGCCGATGGCGTTGTAGATGGGCTGGCCGCTGTCGCGATCCCACACGACGGTGGTCTCGCGCTGGTTGGTGATGCCGATGGCGGCGATGCTATCGGAGTGGATGCCGCTTTTGAACTGCACCTCCATCATGACCGCGATCTGCGAGGCCAGGATCTCGGTGGGGTCTTGCTCCACCCAGCCGGGCTGGGGGTAGATGGCCTTCACGGGGCGGGACGCCTGCGCCACGATGCACCCGTATTCGTCGACGATCACCGCGCGCACGGACGTGGTGCCGCAGTCGAGCGCCATGATGTAGCGGCTCTTGGTGTACGCGTACATCGAATCGACGAGCTTCAGGTCTTTCAGCGAGAGCGCCATATGCCACCTACCACTATGCTTCCTGCACGGCGGCCGCGCCCGCCCGGGCGGCGACCCGCAGGATCTCTTCATCGGAAAGCGCCCCGTGGCGCGCGATCACGACCGCGCCCGAGACGCAGGACACGATGCTCGACGCGTCGCGGCAGCGGGTCTCGCCCGCGTCGATCGCGGCGTCGACGCCCGCGAGCACCTCCGGCTCCACGGCGTCGAACGATGCCGGGGCGGGGTTGCCGTGCGTGTTCGCGCTCGTGGTGGCGAGCGGGCACCCGCAGGCGCGGATGAGCGCGGCGACGACCGGCGAGGCGGAGCAGCGCAGCGCCACCGTGCCGTCCGCCGCCTGCATGAAGCGCGGCACGCGGTCGCTCGCGCGCACGATGAGCGTGAGCGCGCCCGGCCAGAACGCGGCGGCGAGCGCGCGGGTCGCGTCGTCGATATCCCGGCCGTAGCGGTCGAGGTCCTCGACACCCGCGACGAGCCAGGGCACGGTCTGGGTGAGCTCGCGACGCTTGACCGAGAAGATGCGGCGGTACCCGGAATCGGGCGGTGGAAGCGGCGCGCCGTTCACCTGCGCGTCGGCGGCAGTGCCTGCAGGCGGCTGCCATGCCATGAGGGGCTCGACCGCAACGCTCAGGCCGTAGACCGTCTCGGTGGGGATGAGAGCGAGCCCGCCCGCGGCGAGCACCTGCGCGGCCCGGTCGATCCCCGCGTCGTGCGCGGCAAAATCCAGCCCATCTGTGCGGTATATCTCCGGCATCGACCGCCGACCGTCCTTTCCCCGACCTTCTCGCGCCCTTCCCAAGGCGATGCATCGTGTCGATGCATTGTCTCACGAGCGGGACGCGCGGGCGGGGGCAGATGCGTTTCCAGAACGCAAACGGGGTGATGATTTCGCCCAAAGGGGTGTCGTGTGTCGAAAATGTGACGGGCGCGGGACAGAATTGGGGTGCGCGGGTGGTTGGGGCCCGCCTCCTGTCGCCCACTGAGGTGCGCGGGTGGTTGCGAGTTGTCTTGTCGCCCGCCGGGGATGCCGAGTGGCTGCTGCCCGTCTCACTGCCCGCGGGGTACACGGAGCGCGGGGCGCCGCGGCGTCCTGCTACCCCGTGTGCGCGAAGATGAAGCGCTGCCTGCCGGTCAGGTCCTTCAGGATCTCGACATCGTGCATGCCCGCATCGGTGCAGATGCGAGCCGCCTCCTCGAGCGAATCCTCGAAGAGCTCGCAGGCGAGCAGGCCGTTTTCCTTGAGCATGTACGGGGCCGCGGAAACCAGGCGCCGGAACACGTCGAGCCCGTCACGGCCGCCGTCGAGCGCGAGCTCGGGCTCGTAGTCCCGCACCTCGCGCGGAATCGCCTCCATCACCGAGGACGGGATGTACGGAGGGTTCGAGACGAGCACATCAAATGAGAAGCGCTCCTCGGTGCGGACGGGTGCGGTGAGGTCGCCGCGGCGTATATCCACCGCCTCGGGCGAGACGCCGAGCTGGGAGCGGTTGCGCTCGGCAAGGTCGACCGCCTCGTCGCTGATGTCGGTCGCCACGCAGCTCACGCAGCCGGGGCGCTCCGTCGCGAAGGCGAGCGAGATGCAGCCCGTGCCGCAGCCCACCTCGAGCACACGAGCGGGACGCACTTCGGGCGTGGACGCGTGGGCTTCGGCGGGCGCGGCGTCGGGCGCGGCGCCCGATGCATCCTGCACGGCGGGCATCGGGGTGTTCGCGCTTTCGTCCTGCACGGATTGCACCGGGGCTTCCGCTGAAACCTCCCCCGCGGTGTCCGCCGCCTCCGTGCCGTCGCCCGCCTCCGCAGTCGCAGCGGCAGCGCGCGCGGCGGCCTCGGCCTGGCGGGTCGCCTCGACCTCCGCGTTCCACGGCAGGGCGACGCGCTTGCGCCGGGGCTTCTGCCACCCGGTCACGTTGCGATCGAGGTATTCCAGCACGTAATCCACGAGCAGCTCGGTTTCCGGGCGCGGGATGAGCACGCCCGGCGCGCACATGATGCTCAGCCTGCGGAACGCCGTCTCGCCCGTGATGTATTGGAGCGGCTCGCCCAGCGCGCGGCGCTTGATGCCCTGGTGCATGGCGTCGAGCTCGTGCTGCTCGAGCGGAAGGTCGCGCTTGGTGAACAAGTCGATCCGCTCAAGGCCGGCGGCGCTGCAGAGCAACCACTCGGCCGAGATGCGCGGCTGTTGCACCCCGCGGCGCTCGAAAAACTCGGTCGTCCATTCGAGGCACCGACCGATCGTCCAAGGTTTCTGCATCTCGTCAGCCATGCTATCTCCCCCGCCCCTCACGTCCCGCCGATTCTACCGTAACGCGCGGGCGCACCACGCCGTCGCGCGCTGCCATCGCCCGATGCGCATACCCTATCGCATGCATCCGACCGAAATCCAAGCGTTTCTGGCACAAACCTTGCCAGATCCTTGTCGCGAATCTGGCAGGCGGAACGCATGCCCAGCTCGCACCCCGGCCATCGCGCGCAAATTCAGATACCAGTGGTTCTTTTCGGCAGCTATTCGCCACAATATCTCTAGATGTCGATGCCGGCACGCGATAGTGAGCGCCGCGCTCACCTCGTCGCGAACGTCGCCGCATGCGAACCGCCCGCGCGCCTTCATAAACAAAGTTGTCAACTTTACACGCGAAGGGCGTTCTGAACAGCGCTTCGTAAACAGAGTTGTCAACTTTGTGCTCGAAGCGGGCGGCACCGGGACGCGCTCGCGCCTGCGCCGTTTCTGGCCGCTACAGATCGAGCATGTACCGCGATCCCACATAATATTGGCGACCGATGTAGATGGGCTCGCCGAATTGATCGAGCGCATACGTAGTCGTATGCAGCAGCGGCTCGCCCACGGAAATCTGCAGCGCGCTCGCCTTCGCCGCAGACGCCCCGATCGCCTGGACTGTCATATGATCCTGCTTGACCGGCCTGCGTCCATACAGCGTATCGAGTGCCTCGTAGATCGAACCGTCCTTCAAGTCCATGGAAAACAATTCCTTGGTATCCCGATACGGCAAGAAGAGGTTTTCCTCGAAGATGGGAAGGCCGTCTGCCATGCGGACGCGCTGGATGTGCACAAGCAACTCGCTTGCATCGAGGCCGAAAAACTCGCGCTCATCGGCTCGCGGCGGAACGATCTCCTTTTTGATCAGGCGAGCACTCGAAACGTGCCCCTCCTCGCGGCAAATCTCAGTGAAGCTCTTCGGAGCCTTGCCGCGCAGCACGTTTCTCCTCATGCGTGGTGCGCAAACAAACGTCCCCAGCCCGCGGCGCTTGATAAGGTACCCATCGTTGCTGAGGTCCTCGATAGCGCGGCGCACGGTGATACGGCTTACGGAGTACGTCTCGGAAAGCTCCGTCTCGGTGGGAATCTTGCTTTCGGGAGGATAGACCCCATCGTTGATGGCCGTCTTGATATCTTCGTAGATGCGCTGATACAGCGGCTGCTCTTTCGAGGGCACGATGCGCTCCTTGATCCATACCTTCGAGCGATGCATGATCTGGCGGATACATCCGGATCATGGTGTCATCGCCGTTAATACATCTATAACCTATTGGCTGGCAAACGTCTATAACCTTTTACCCCATCGGCACCAAAACCGCACGTCACACATACAGTTGTATGAAAGGGCGAGCCGGCTCAGCACCAGCTCGCCCTCGGTCGTCTGCACGGCGGAGGCTCTGCTGCCCTCGCGGCGCACGACGTTCTGTTCCCCGCACGCCGATTAGGACGTGGCCTCCGTGATACCGAGGCGCTCGAGTTCGCTATCGAGCAGGTCGATATCATCCTGCGCGAGCTCCCAAGAGAACGTGGCGCAGTTCTCCTCGGCCTCGCGCACGTTGCGCACGCCGGTGAGGGCGGTCGTCACGAAGCTCTTCTGGGTGCTCCAGTTGATGGCGATCTGCGCGAGCGGCTTGCCGTACTTCTCGGACACCGCATCCATGGTCTTCAGGAACTCCTGGATCTTCGAGAACAGGGGCTCGCGATAGAACGGATAGAAGGTGTTGCGGAAGTCGTTCTCGGCGAAGTTGGGCTTCTCGCGAATGGAGCCGGTAAGGATGCCCGAGCCAAGCGAACCCCAGGTCATGACATCGATGTCATGCTCCTCGCACCACTGAAGCTGGTGCAGGTCGGCCTGGTTCACCATGGAGAACGGCAGCTGCACGATGTCGATGTCGGCGTACTCGGAGGCCTGGGCGATGTAGTCGATGTCGACGTTGCACAGGCCGAGCATGCGCACCTTGCCCTGCTCCTTGAGCTTCTGCACGTACTCCATCGTCTCCTTGATGGGCGTGCCGAAGTCATCCGGCCAATGCATGAGGTAGATGTCGAAGTAGTCGGTGCCCAGACGGCGCACGGAGTCGGCGAACTCGCGCTCGATCGAGGCGGGCGTGCTCTTATGGACGCCCTTGCCGTCCTCGATGTAGGAACCGTACTTGGTGGCGAGCACGATCTTGTCGCGGTCGTAGCCCTTGATGGCCTTCCCCACGACCTCCTCGGAATGGCCGGAACCATAGATGGGCGCGGTATCGATGAGGTTCACGCCTCCATCGATCATCGCCTGGATGGCGCGGATGGACTCGGCGTCATCGACCTCGCCATAGCTCGCGCCGAGGGAGTTCGCCCCGCCGATTGCCCAGGTACCCACCGTGATTGCCGAGATATCCACCCCGGACTTCTTCATGGTCTTGTAACGCATGTGCTACTCCTCGTTGCAGATGACGCTGATACGGAACATGCCGGGCTCGCAAGCGCGCTCGAAAGCATGCTGGATCTGGTCGAGCGGGATCTTCTCCTCGACGAGCTCCTCGAAGTTTGCGGCGCGCATGTTGATGAGGTTCGCGGCTTCCTTGAAGTCGACGTAGTCGGCGCCGTAGGTGCCCACGATCACCATGCGGCGGTAATGCACGGTGTTCGGATCGAGCTCCCACTTCGGCGCCGGGTAACCGGCGGCAAAGATGAGCAGGCGGCCGCGCTTCTCCTTGAGCATGTCGATGGCCTGGGCGTAGGCGCTCGCCGCCGCCACGGCCACGATCACGCCGTCCGCACCGCGCCCGCCCGTGAGCTCCTTGACCTTCTCGACGGGGTCGACGGCGGAAACATCGATGGCCTCGAGGCCCAGGCGACGCGCAGCCTCGAGCTTCTTGGGCATCATCTCGGTGATGAGCACGCGGCAACCATGGGCCTTCGCCACGAGCGCGTTCAGGATGCCCATGGTTCCCGCGCCGATGACCACCACGGTGTCACCGAAGTCGCAACCGAAACGACGGAAGCCGGCGCAGCACGTGCCGAGCGGCTCAAGCAGCGCGGCCACGGAGGGGTCGATGCCGTCATCGATCTTGTAGCACGCGACCTCGCTCGAGACCACGTACTCGGCGCAGCCCGCGTTGCCGAAGAAGCCATCGTCGTTCGGATGGTCGGCGCTCATGAGGTGCGGGCACTCGCTCGTGCGGCCCTCACGGCTCGGGAGCGTGTAGGGGTCGTAGTAATAACCGCTCGCAACGTAATCGCCAACCGCGACGCTCGAGACCTCCGAACCGACGGCCTCGACCGTGCCCGCCCACTCATGGCCGAACACGAGCGGCGTGGGGCGGTTGCGCGAACCGTTGAACGCGCCGTACTCCGACGTGCAGATATTGTCCGCCGCGACCTTGACGAGCACCTCGTGGGAGGCGAGCTCGGGCAGCTCGCGGTCGATGACCTCGGCCTTTCCAGCTGCGCGCAGAACCGCTGTCTTTACCTTCATGGTTTCCTCTCTCACAATCTTGATAAACGCCCCAGGTCGACACGAATCAGGCTGCTGCAGCCAGGATGTCGCGCACCTGCTTCTCGATGAGCTGGACGAGCACCGCATCAGAGGCGGCCGCGACGTCGCCCAGCGGCTTCTCGCCCGCGTTATCCACCTCGAGCCCGCACACCTCGTGCATGAGCCCCCGGAGGCACGCGGTGTCAGCGGGGTCGACCCCGCGCTCCCCCGCCAGGTACATCAGGCCGTATGCGATGCCGCGCGCCAGGTAGAAGGGCACGATGCCCTGTTGCAGGCACATCAGGGCAGGCCCGACGAAGCGGTTGCCGCGCGAGAGCTTCTCCTCTGCGCCCGCCATGACGCGGCCGACGGGGTCCTGCACGCCGGCATCGAGCTTCGCCATGATGAACGCGACCCACTCCGCATCCTCCGACGCATCAAACGCGTAGGTGCGCGTCACCGCTGCATGCGCCTCGTCGAAAGCACCTGTGATGCACGAGCGGATCCACGAATCGTGGTAGCAGTCGCAGATGTAGGACAAGCCCGCGTGCGCCCCCATGAACGCCGCCATGGCGTGCAGCATGTTTCCGCAGTACACCTTGCGATAGATGTGCCCCTCGGCGCCGTGCACGTAAGACACATGCGCCACGTCGAGGCGCGGCCCCATCCAAGCGTCCGCATCGATCTCGAGCCCCGGGTTGGCCGAGACTACGACCTGCCAGGGGTTCGCGCCAGCGGCGCTGGGCACTCCGGCAGCGAGCACCATGACCTGGCATACGCCCAGATGCTCAGCGGCATAGGAGCGCTCGGCCGGGCTGAGCCCCTCCTCGATGAACCCGCGCACCTTGGCCGGGGCTCCGAGGGCGTTCACGCACAGCAGCACGTTGAGCGGCCGGTCGCAGCCCGCGGCCGCACGCCGGCGCACCGCCTCGGCGATCACCCGGGCAATGCCCTCAAACGCACCTTCGTATACGCAGCACGCGGCCACGTCGATGTGCTCGAGCGCCTCGACGATCGGCTCGTCGGTCGAGCTGTCCACGATGTCGAAGGCATCGACGCGCGTCGTCTCGTCCACCGCGTTGCCATCGGTCACGCGAACGTCGTAGTAGCCCTGCGCCTCAAGCTGGCGCATGCCCTCCATATAGAGGTCGTAGAGATGGAGCCGGTAGCCCTCGCGGGCGAAGAGCAAACCGACGACGCCGCGCCCGATTTTGCCCGCACCGAGAATCGCGATGTCACGTCCCATAACGAATCGTCCTCCCCGTTACCCGATGATGCCGCACAGGGCGAGCGCGACGCCCACGACGATAAGGCCGATGAGCAGCACGACCACGTTGACCTTCTTCTTACCGAGCAGCCAATAACAGGCCAGCACCAGCAGGAGCGGCAGCATCTTCGGCATGACGGTGTCGAGAAGGCCCTGGAGCGCCGTGGGATCGGTGCCGCCCGCGCCACCGAAGGTGATGGGCGTGGTAAGCGCCACGTTCGTGGCGGTCATGGCACCGATGGCGGCGAGGCCGATGACGCTCGCGGCATATGAGATCTTGTCCATGATGCCCGTGGAGGCAGCGTCCTCGAGGAAGCGCGTGCCCATGCTGTAGCCCATCTTGAGCGTCCACCAGCGGGTGATGAGCTGGGGGATGTTGAAGATGAGGAAGAAGAGCACGGCGCCGGCGATGCTGCCCTGCATGCACAGGTCGATGGACACCGAGACGGCGATGACGCGCAGGGTCGAGTGGAAGACGGTGTCGCCGATAGCCGAGAGCGGTCCCATGAGGGCGGTCTTGACGCCGGTCACCGCGTTCGTGTCGAAATCGTCGCTCTGGGCATTCTGCTCCTCGAGCGCAAGCGTCACGCCCATGGGCAGACCGGAGACGTACGGGGTCACGTTGAAGTACTCGGTCATGTGACGGCGATACGCATCGACGCGCTTCTCTTTATCGTCCTTGTAGATCTTCTTGAGCGCGGGGATCATGGCATAGGTGTAGCCGCTGTGCATCTGAGCCGGGTAGTCGTTCATACCGTTCAGGTGGATGCCGCGGCTGAACACGGTGAGCAGGTCCTTGCTGCTCAGCAGGCCTCCCTGCTTGACGTTAGAACTCATTGTCGTCCTCCTCTGCAGCAGTCGAGAGCGCGGGCTTGTCCTCGCGGGCGAATACGATGAGCACCACGGCCGCGGTCGCGAGCAGCGTCACGGCGATGGTGGGCATGCCCAGGTACGCGGTGAGGATGAAGCCGATGAAGAACCACGCGGCTACCTTCTTGTCCATGATCATGGTGAGCAGGAGGCCGAAGCCCACGGCGGGCAGCAGGTTGCCGGCGGAGTTCAGGGCGTTGATGATGTTCGTGGGGATGGAGTTGACCGCTGCCTCCATGGCGCCGCTGCCGAAGTAGATGGACAGGAAGCCGATGAGGAAGTACAGGCCGAACTGGCTCACCCAGGCGCCCACCCAGAAGATGGCGCGGGCGGCGCGGTCGTTGTCGTTCAGAAGCTGCGCCTTCATAGCCTCGCCGAAGAAGGCGTTGATGAACTTGCAGAGCACGTAGGCGAAGCCGCCGATGAGCGCGAGCGGCACGGCGAACGTGGTGCCGATACCGGTGCCGGCTCCGGTGATCACTGCGAGCGCGGTCGAGACGCCGGCTGCGGTGCCGCCGTCGGGCGAGACCGCCGCGCCGATGGGGAACGAGCCCAGGAACACGATCTCGAGCGAGGCGCCGATGATGGCGCCGGTGGCCACGTCACCGAGCACGAGGCCCACAAGCGCGCCCTCGACTATGGGGCGGTTGAGCATGCAGTAGCCGAAGAAGTAGTCCATCTTGCACAGGCCGACCACCAGGCCGGTGAGCAATGCGGGAATAAGCATTACCGTTCACATCCCTTCAGTGTTTCTATCGAACGCGCGAGCACCTCGCGCGGGCGATCGTAATAGGCAGATGCGGTCATCTCGAGCGCACAGTCCCCCTCGTAGCCATGCGCCTCGAGCTCCTGCAGCACCGCGCCCGGCTCAAGCACGCCCCGGGAGTCTCCCCATCCCAGGTGCGCGAACACATGCGGGTCGAGGTTCGTCAAGTGCACGTACCCGACACGCTCCCCAACCTCCCGCAGGTGGGCGGAGAGGCTGTCGCCGTTGCGGGCGATCGTTCCGGTATCGAGCGTGGCGCGCAGGTTCTTCTCATTCACCTCCCCAAGCAATCGAGATAGGCCGTCTGCATCCATCACGAGCCGATACTGGGTTCGCGACAAGGGTTCCACGCAGACCTCGATCCCCTCCTCTGCCGCCATGTGGCAGATGGCGCGCAGCATGGTGCAGAGCGCATCCCAAGCCCGCGACGGGTCGTCGTCGAGCAGGCGCCATCCAGCGTTGACCGAGATGCGCCGGGCGCCTAACCGGGCAGCGAGCGACACGATCTGGCGGTAATAGCCCTCGGTAAGCCGCTGCACCTGGCTATCGGATGAGGCGATGTTGTACGCCTTGGGATTGCTCTGCTCGGGCGTGAGCGTCCGGATGCGCACGCCGTACCGGCTCACGAGCCGGGCGACTTCGGACGCGTTGTATACGGCGTGCGCATCGATGTTGACGTGCTGGTTGCAGAGCCAAAGGTCGACGTCGCGGATATCGAGCGAGGCCACATCGGTCAGAAAGCGCTCGAAGCTCCAATAGCGCCAAATCTGGTTGGTGGGCAGAAAGCGCATGGGAACCCTTGCCTGTCACGTTGCCTACGCCTTGCCGGTGCAGCCGAAGACGTTCATGTAGTGCATGAGCGCTTCCTTATAGGCCGCAGCGCCGATCTCGTCGTACTGGCAGGCGTTGATCTTCTTCTTGTTGGGATCGACATCCGGCGCGTAGTCGGACTCGATGGTCGCCTTGACCGCCATGTTCGACGCCTGCGACAGGTCGGTCCAGAGGTTCACCTTCTGGATGCCGCACTCGATCGCCTTCGCGATGAGGTCATCACCGGTGCCGGAGCCGCCGTGAAGCACGAGCGGCACGTCCACGCTCTGGGCGATGGTGGAAAGCAGGTCGTACTCAAGGTGCGGCGTGCCCTTGTAGGCCCCGTGGCTCGTGCCGACGGCGACCGCGAGACAGTCGACGCCCGTCTCCTCGACGAACGAAGCCGCCTCTTCCGGATGCGTGAGGCCGGCGTCGCGGGTCTCCTCGTACTCATTGCCCTGGCCGACATGGCCAAGCTCCGCTTCGACCGACACGCCGACGGCATGGGCGATCTTCACGATCTCCTTCGACTCGGCGACGTTCTGCTCGTAGGGAAGCGTGGAGCGGTCGACCATGACCGAGCTGAACCCGGCGCGGATGGCGCGGATGATGTGCTCGAAGGGGCCGCCGTGATCGAGGTTGAGCGCGAACGGGACCTTCGGATAGCGGCGCTCGTAGAAGCGCGCGAGCTCGCCCATCTCCTCGATGCCGAAAACGCCGGGGCATCCCAGGATCACCGGGGCATCGAGCTCATCGGCGGCCTGCAGGCAGGCTTCCATGGTGAAACGGCTGAAAACGTTCGGCGCCGGAATGCCATAGTGACCCTTCTTGGCGTCTTGCAGAAGTTCATGCATAGGTGTAAGCATGGCTGGACCCTCTCTTCTCCTTTGAATCGAATATGGTTAGGCGTAGATGGTCTTCGTCTCCGTGGGCACCTGGCGAATCTCGAGCTCGATGCCGCGTGCCCCGAGCTCGTGCAGCATGTCCTCCTCTTCGGGAAGGAGGAAGATCGCCTGGCTCACCTGGCGCGCACCCTCGCGCTTCTTGATGCCGCCGAGGTTGATGCTCGTGATTTCCGGTATCGCGTCGCAGATGCGTTTGGCGTCGGCAACGCTGCCCGTGACGATAAAGAGCTTGTACTTGTCGGTCACGCCGCTCTTGATGGCCTTGATGCTGTCCTCGACGGTCTTGACGACGAGCTTGATGCCCTGCGGCTTCGCCAAGCGCAGCGTCGCCATCTTGAGGCTATCGGTCGCGGAGTCGTCATCGGCGATGAGGATGCAGTCGGCTCCGATGGAGCGCACCCACGAGAATCCGACCTGCCCGTGCAGCAACCGGTGGTCGATGCGGAAGAGCTTGATCACGTCGTTGTCCTTTCTGGATTGCCCCGCGCGAAGGGGTCGCTTCCGCGCGAAGCCATGCGTTAAAACTCGTTGGCGTCCGCCTCCGCCGTGCTCCCGACGAGGCCGTTCACCAAAGCGATGCCGTCGCGCGCTCGCTCGACGATGCTCGGCAGCTGCTCCGAGACGGTGTCCGCGGGGCACACCGCGACCTCGAGCAGAAGAGCGAGGTTGAGGCCGCATACCAAGTGAAATGGATACTCGCCGAGCAGTTTGGTGAACTCGTTGTTCACAGAGCCGCCGAGCACATCGGTAAGTACGATGAGCTCCGTGGTGGCGTAGTCGTTCTCGGCGACTGTCCGGCGAAATAGCTCCTGATAGTCCGTGTCGCTATCCACATATGCCGTGATGCATTCGATGGGGGTCTGGTCGCCGAAGATCATCTTCATCGAAGTGAGGATGCCCTCCGAGAATCTACCGTGCGTCGCGACGACGATGCGCTTCTCCATGTCACACCCCCTTCCCGCCAGTTGATGCCAAACTCACGGTGCAAAAGCACGCAGTGCCCTCCGTGTTCGTAAAAGTAATATACGTCTATTACGTTCTATATGTCTATAATTTATGCGAACGGTCTGTATGGCGCCGTGAGTGGTTATGCGAGTGGATTGGGGGAGGTGCCGCCGTCGTTCACCTGTGAAGCGGTGCGACGCGCGGGGAGGACTCTCGAACCTTGGCGTAAAAATAGGGGCACCCAAGCGGATGCCCCATCGGAAGCTGTTTGGTTGCGGTGGGCGATATGGCCGGAAGCTCACTCTTACTCCGCCCTCTGTTACAGGTCGGCGTATTCTCGCTTCAAATAATCCTGCAGGTACGGAACGTCGAAGCGCACGAACCCGCGACCAGCAGGCTCGATCACGCCTGCATCGATGAGGCGCTTTCGATACTTCTGCGCATAATCTGCCTTCACATCCAGGCGCTCCGCGATGTCACTCATCTTCGAGCGCCCATCGTCTCGGGACATAGCGACGAGAAAGTCGACATCGCGCTCGGATAAGGCCAGGAGCGTCGTCATGCATACGTCGCGCTCAAAATCATCTCGCGCGACAGAGCAACATACTGCGAGCAAATCATCTGTCGCGATGCCGCCGTGCGGGAGCCGCTGCGAAATGTTGTATCCCACGAGCTGGAGCAGATACGGTGAACCTTTAATCTCACGTGCCAGACAATCGAGCTGGTCTTTGCTTATGACGATGTTGAGCGTCGAGAACGCACGATCCAAAAACGCAATGACCTCGGAATCCCGGAGCGGCTCAAGCCGCACGCGGTCCGCGCGGTTCAAGAAGGTGAGCACGCGGTCGTTGAGCGTCGCAGACACCGCGCCCGGCAGCCCTGCCAACACAAGCGAGACGTCGAGGCGCTCGCCGATGAGCTCCTGATACACCGCGACAAGGCTCCGCACATCGGGTGAATTTGCCTGCAGCTCATCGATAAGAATTAAGATGCCGTGACCGCGCGCGGTAAGCGTCCGCGCCAGCTGCGTAAGACGAAATGCCGCGCTCTTCGTTTCCTGCACGTCGCGACTGAATTCCAGACCTGCAGAGAATCCGAACGCGCCGATGCTCCCGCCCGACACGCGGGTCGACCTCGGCTCGCCCACGTATCGCTGACCCGCATCCTGAATCTTCTCAACAACGCGTTCGAGCATGCCCTCCGTAGCAATGGTCGGTGTTGCGACAACGACACCCTGCTTCGAAGCCCGCTCGGCAAGTTCCAGGAGCAGCACGGTCTTGCCGCTTCCTCGTTGGCCGAGCAGGACCGTCGACCGTCGACGATTCCCCGGCTCGGTCGCCAAGCCGGAAAGCATCTCGCTGAGCACATCCTCGCGTCCGACGAGGTATGAGGGTCGGTTGCCAAACGCTGGGGAAAAGATAGGTTGCTCCACGATGAACCCCCTTCGAAGTTTGGCGGTATCTGCTCTATTCGACCATAATCGAGCTGCTGTTTTCCTTTTTTTCCTATTTTTTCCTTTTTTTCCTATTTGTCAATGAGGATGGACTGTAGTCGGCATGCAGGCGCCGCCGTATGTGAACCGCCCGCGCGGACCTTCATGAACAGAGTTGACAACTTTACACGCGAAGGGCGCTCTGAACAGCGCTTCGTAAACAAAGTTGCCAACTTTGTGCGCGAAGCGAGCGGCACCGGGACGCGCTCGCGCCCCGCGCACGCCAAACGCAAAGCGGGGCACCCCGGGCGCCTTATGCGACCCGAAGTGCCCCGCGCACATCGGTGCTCCCAATGCACCAACGCCGGCTCTCGCCTGCTTACACAGCCTCCGCCAGCTTCTCCGCGCGGTCGGCGGCGGCGAGGGCATCGATCACGGCGCCCAGGCCATCGCCCAGCAGCACGTTGTTGTACGTGGAGTTGAACCCGATGCGGTGGTCGGTCACGCGATCCTGCGGCTGGTTGTACGTGCGGATCTTCTCCGAGCGGTTGCCGTGGCCGATCTGGCTCTGGCGCTCCGCGCCCAGCTCGGCCTGCTGCTTCTGCAGCTCCATCTCGTACAGGCGGGCGCGCAGCATCTGCATGCACACCTCGCGGTTCTGGATCTGCGAGCGCTGCTCCTGGCTCTGCACCACGGTATTCGTGGGCAAGTGCGTGATGCGCACGGCCGAGTACGTGGTGTTAACGCACTGGCCGCCGGGGCCGCTCGCGCAGTACGTGTCGATGCGCAGGTCGCCGGGATCGATCTGGATGTCGATCTCGTCCGCCTCGGGCAGCACCGCCACGGTGGCCGTCGAGGTCTGGATGCGCCCCTGGCTCTCGGTCTTAGGCACGCGCTGCACGCGGTGGACGCCACTCTCGTACTTCATGACGGAGTACACCTTGTCGCCCGTGACCTTGAACTCGATGCTCTTGAAGCCGCCGGCGTCGCTGGGGCTCGCGTCGAGCACCTCGACCTTCCACTTGTGGCTCTCGCAGAAACGCTGGTACATCTTGAAGAGATCGCCCGCGAAGATGGCCGCCTCATCGCCGCCGGCAGCGGAGCGGATCTCCACGATGGTGTTCTTCTCGTCGTTCGGGTCGCCCGGGATGAGCATGAACTTGATGTCTTCCTCGAGCTGCGGGAGCTTCTCCTCGTTCGCGGCGAGGTCCTCCTGGAGCATGGCCTTCTCGTCCGCGTCGGAGGTCTCGTGCAGCATCTCCTTCGCGGCGTCGATGTCGTCGAGCGCCGTGAGGTACTCGCGCGCCTTGGCCACGAGCTCGGCCTGCTTGGCGTGCTCCTTGGCGAGGCGGGTGTATTCCTTCTGGTCGGCGAGGACGGAGGGGTCGAGGAGCTTCCGTTCGAGCTCCTCGTAGGCGGCGATGAGTTTCTCGAGCTTGTCGCGCATGATGGTTCCTTTGCGTTCGGGCGCCCGGGGGCGCGGAGGGTTCGGCGATGACGGGGCGAGGGCGCCGCGGCACGAAGCGACGGCGCGGGCAATCAGCCCAGCTAGAACATGTCGAACCGCAGGTACATGCGCAGCTTCCCTTTCACGTATGTAAATTTACCCCAGGGGTTATTTTACATGCGGCTTGTCTTCGGGTTCCTATCATACCCAGAGCTGGGAAAAGGGCAAGGCACGGCCGCGCAGCCTGCAGAAACGACACGCCGCGGCGCGCACCACGATGCGTTTTGATACACAGCTGATATACAGATGATATAGAGAATTCAAAGGACGAGACGAACGAGGTTCGAAGAACCCGCAGGTCAACGGCATGCGTGGGAACAGCAAGATGCTCCCGCGACGCTCAGATGATATTGAGTGATATAGAGAATCCCGCCAGGCGCAGCCGGGGCATGTAGAAAAACCCCTGGGGTGTTTTTACATTCGGCTTGTTATGTAGAAAAACCCCTGGGGTAATTTTACGCGACAAAATTTTCTAACTCTTTCAAAACCCATAATAGGGGTTGCTGAAACTTCTATACTCGTAGCTGTACCGCAGAGGAGGGGCGACAAGCTCCTGCGAATGCTCGCGTACTGATATGGGAGGCTGGCTATGGCGATTATCCATTTACTGAACTCAGGGGTTACGGTCGATACCGACTATACGGACAACGTGTGGGAAAACGGTTGTTGCTGGGCGCTCATGTATCGTCTCGGGTTCAATAACGCGACGCGCATTGCCGACATGGTGGACGCGGATACATACGGACGGCTCCCCGTAGCCAACAAGGGTGTCATGCTCGTTGGTGCCTCAGAGAATCCCTACGAGGAACCCGGTTTCGAGGCGTACGTCGCTAGGCTACAGCGTTCGGTCGTCTGTCATTTCCTGCATACCAAATACGGCATCGACACTCTTCCCGACGGCATGGAGGCGTCCTGCCAAAACCAGCCAAACGTCTGGCGCGACGTGAATGACTTGGCTGAACGGTTCATGCAGGATAGGGTGCTTCCTCGTTTCATCGACGGATGGACGGGGTCTGTCCGTGGAGTGAAGGAACAGTTCGGCAATCTCTTCGAATCCATCGTCGTGCCCACGTACGAGCGGCGCACGGGCAAGCGCTACGTGCCGCGCAACTGGGAGGATCCTGCGCACCCCGGCATGCCGCGCCCGAAGCAGGCCGCACCGGCGTCAGCCCCTGCGGCAACGCCCGCATCCGCCGCGCCCCAGTCTGCATCCACGCACCCCACACCCAAATTCTGCAGCAACTGCGGCTCGCCGCTCTCGCCCGGAGCGAAATTCTGCTCCAACTGCGGCAACCGCATCGGTTAGCAACGCAACGACCATCCCATCGAACACATATATAAGAGAAAGGAACGGATATGGGGCTCCTGTCGAACAAGCGGCTCGAGGTCGAACGTGTGAACGGCAAAACGCAGGTCCATGTGGTCGAGGAATTCACCGCGCTCGGAACGCTCGCCGCGCTCGGGGTTTGGGCGCTCGTGTGGTACCACGGGAGCACCATCTTCGAGGCAATCG
This sequence comes from [Collinsella] massiliensis, assembly GCF_002161605.1. NCBI lineage: Bacteria > Bacillati > Actinomycetota > Coriobacteriia > Coriobacteriales > Coriobacteriaceae > Enorma > [Collinsella] massiliensis. The sequence continues at coordinate 34,867 of NZ_NFIE01000020.1, forward strand.
CCGCAGCGGGCACCGCAGCGCTTGTATCGATCCTCGTGCTCGTCATCCTGCGCTGCGCGCTGCGCCTCATGAGCGAGGGGATGGGGCAGCTCGCCCAATGCAAGCGCCCCGACGGCGGGAAGCTCTTCCCCAAGGCCGAGCGCATCGGGTACGGGCTGCTCTTCGGGAAACGGCACCCCGTCCTGCTCTACCTCATCAGCTTCGTGCTCTGCTTCATCGGGCTCTTTCTCTCCTTCCAGTAGAAACACCATGGCGGCATGCAACGACGCCGACCGCCTGAACCCCTCGCCCATCCCGACATCGAAAGGAATCACCATGTTCTGCACATCCTGCGGCGCCCAGCTCGTAGATGGCGCCAAGTTCTGCACCTCCTGCGGCCAGCCCGTCGCCCAGAGCGCCGCGCCCGCTACGGCTCCGGCGCCCACGCCCACGCCTGCGCCCGCTCCCGCTGCGGCGCCGACGCCCGCGCCGGCTGCTCCCGCGCCTACCCCCGCACCCACGCCCGCCGCATACACCAACCCGGTGGCTGCCCCCGCTCCCGCAAGCTACTCCGCGCCGGCACCCACGCCGGCACCCGTTACGCCCCAGGCCGCGCCCGCGACCTCGCAGATGTCCCAGGCAGCGGCGGGCACGCTCGCGGACATCAAGGTGATTCTCGCCACGGGGGAGAACCTCAAGCACATCTCCGCCGCGACGGCATACTGGGGGTTCGGTCTGTTCATCGCCTGCATGGCGTACCTGTTCATCCTGGTGAGCTACGGCGCCCCGGAGGCTTCCATCTTCACCGTCATCGCCACCATCCTCTTCCTCGCTGGCATGGCGCTCGCCGCAATCGGGGTCATCGGGGTCATCGTGGCGAGCGCTAAGGACGGACTACAGCGCCGGTAGCGCGACCTCAGCCAAATAGGACGATTTCTAGGGAAGGAGTCCAGATGAGTTTTTGCACGACATGCGGGGCGCCGCTCAAGCCCGGCGCGAGGTTCTGCGAGCAATGCGGGTCGCCCGTAGGCGTCGCGGCGCCGGCAGCGAGCCAGCCTGCGCGACCGGCACCAGCCGCGCGCCAACAGCCCGCCGCAGCGCAACCGGCCGCCGCGAGCCAAGCGGCGAATCTGGCAGCGCAGCAAGCCGACGCGGTGAGGCGCGCCGCCCAGGCGGTCGCCAACGCCGCCGAGGCGCGCATCGACGCGGCCCGCGCCGCGGCCGGCGTGGAGCACGACAGCCCTCGGCACTATGCGATGCAAAGCGAGACGAGCACGGGCGCCATCGCCCGCAGCACGGCGGCGCCCGCAGGCATCGTCGCCGCGAGCACCGCAATCGAGATCGCGCCCTACGCTTCTCCCTTCTCGGATAAGGAGCGCGAAGCGAGCGCGCACCTGCCGGCGAGCGCGCCCAAGCACGCCCGGAAGATGTGCGAGAAGGACATCGCCGAGGTGTCGCAGCGGGTCAACAGCCTCGCCGTGAGCATTCGAGAGCACGTCAAGAAGGCGGCCCGCGACGATATGGACGCGGTGCAATACGCCGGCGCCATCATCGACCAGATGGGGCGCGACGGCACGTATCACAGCGACGTCGTGCCGTTCAACGAGCTCGAGACCGTGACGCGCTACCGCGCGAACATCAAGGAGCGCCTCGACGCCGACCGCACGGTCATCAAGGACGTCTCCGCGTGGCTCGACTATGGCGTGCCGACCTTCGTCGATGACGCCCGGGCGCTCGCCGTGCGCATGTGGGGTACCTTCGACCAAAGCGTTCTCGACCGGGCGCAGGCCGACTACGATGCGGCGGCGGCCGCATATGACCAGGCGAAGCAGAGCTATCTGGACACGGCGGTCGCTTACGACGAGAAAGTCCGCCTCAACACCAAGCAGAACATCGAGCCGAGCTACGCCCTCCCCATGAGTGCGTCGTTCAGGCGCTATGCGAAGCTCTTCCTGTGGCTCGTCATCCTGACGCTCGCGCTCTCGCTCATCTGCTGGCTGTTCCTGCACGTCGCCATTATCATCATGGCGCTGCCCATCGTGCGGCTCATCGGCATCATCGGCGCCATCGGGTTCTTCGTCGCGAGCATCGTTATGGAGCGCGGGGTCGAGCGCAAGCGCACCGCGGACCTCAACGCGCAAAATGCCGCCATCATCGCATGGAACGCGCAGCTGCAAGCCGAGCGTCAGCAAGCCCTCGTCCAGCCGAAAGCCGCGATGGACGCGGCGGAGGAGCGCAGGAACGCCGCGCGGAAGGCACTCGAGCAGGCGAAGCAGAGCGTCGACCCCGACGAGCGCGTGGCCTTCACGTCGCTCACCAACACCTTTGTGCAGGCGCTCGATGCGCTCAACCGTGCCATCGAGCCCGTGGTCGCTGCCATCGGGAAGCAATGGCCTATCGACGGGTTCGAGCAGGCTATCGACGACGACTGGATGGATCAGCTCAAGCGACATGATCCCCCGCGCTACATGATGCTTCACAGCGAGCGCGCGGACGAAGCGCAATCCGCTGCCATCGCGCAGGCGAGCAAGGTGCAGCAGGAGGAGGCCATCAAGCAAACGCAAGAGCAGGCGAAGCAGACGCGAGAGCAGCAGCTCCAGACGAAGATTGCTCAGAAGAACTTCGAGGCGGCAGAGGCAAGTCGTCGAGAAGTCGAATGGCAAGCGCAGCGGCAGGCCGATGCGGCTGCGCGCGCCGCGCAGGCTCAAATCGCTGCGTCTCAAGCCGCAGAAGATGCCAGTAATGCCACCTACAACGCTGAACGCTCTCGCAAGCAATACTACGACGGCATTAAGTATCGCTAAGAGGAGGACTCATGCACACACCAGCACGCACCTCATCTCTCAAACGCATCCTTTCCCGCATCGCGACGGGTATCGCCACGTGCCTACTCGTCGTCGTGCTGAGCGGGTGCTTCGGACAGCAGCCCGCGGTGGAAACGGACGACGCGACTGTAACCGAGGCCAAGACCGTCCTGGCATCCATCACCATCGACGCGCCGGGCTGGAGCAAGGACAGCTCACCCTTCGTCGTGCACTTTGTCGGCCTCGATGAGGCGACCGCGGACGTGGACTTCTACCACGCCGTGAGCGCAGACGACGAAGCGAGCGCCCAGGTGGAGCTGCCCGCCGGCGGCTACGAGGTGGGCTACATCAGCGCCATCAACGCGGACGGCAGCATCTACCGCACGCCCGATGAACCGGCGACCGTCGTCATCGGCGAGGCCGACGGGGAGAGCGACGACGCGGCGGGCGAGCAGCCGGCCCTCGACGTTGACGGCAGCTTCGAGCAGGTGCCCGCCGAGGACGTGACGCAGGACGACATCGACGGCATCCTGGGAGACCTCGCCGACGCCGTCGAGAAGGGCGACGAGACGCTCTCCGGCGACGCGGGCAAGGACGTGGTCGACACCGCCACGGGCAACGCGCAGAACGCCCCCAACGTGGACAAGGACAAGGTCGAGCAGGCGGGCGACGAGGCGTCCGACGCGGTGAAGGACGAGCCGACCAAGCCCTCGACCAGTGGCAACGGTGGCTCCGGCAGCTCCTCCGGCAACAGCGGCTCCTCGTCCAAACCGAGCGGCGGCAGCTCCAGCAGCTCTAGCTCCGGCGGCTCCTCCTCTGCCAGCAAGCCCGCGCACCAGCACGCCTGGGTGGCGCAGACCGAGCAGCAGTGGGTCGTCGACGAGGCGGCCTGGGACGAGCCGGTGTACGAGACGCGGGCCGTGACCAAGTACATCGCCGAGTGCCGCTACTACAAAGAAGATGGTTCGGCCGGCGGTTGCGGTGCGAGCGCCACGTTCGACAATGCGACCGATGCCAGCAACTGGATGAAAGATCACCTGTTGGCGCATCGCTACGACGACGAAGACCACTTCACGCACTACTACTCGAAGACCGAGTACGAATACGTCCAGACCGGCACCGTCCACCACGATGAAGTCGGCCACTGGGAGACCGTGACGACCGGTTACAAGTGCTCCGGCTGCGGCGCGACGCAGTAAGCGCACCCGCCCCGCACCCTCGACACCTCACCACCCCATGAAAGGAGTACCACCATGACAAATCACCAGGGTACGTCCCTCGTGCACAGCATCCTCGCGCGCGCCGCGGCAGGGATCGCCGCCTGCCTGCTCGTCGTCATGCTGAGCGGATGCTTCAGCCCCCACCCCGACATCGTGGGCTCGTGGAGCGCGCCAGGAAAGGACAACGATTACATCACCTACACCTACACCTTCAATGATGACGGCACAGCGCTTGTCGAGACCTCAGAGACGAGCACGGGTCAGGTCGGGTATCGCGAAGAGACCACCTGGACGTCTGACTTCGGCAACGTCGTAATGAGCTTCTCCGACGGCGACAGCATCGTCTTCACGGTGTCCCTCACCGGCGACAGCATCTCCGATCCCTACGGCAATACCTACCATCGCAGCAACTAAGCGCAGAAGGGAGCGTGCTCCATGGAGGACATGTCCAACGGACGCAAGGTCGTCTCATCGGTCGATAGGTTCCTCGACCGCGCGGGCAGCCTATTCGGAACCATATTCGCCGTCGTGGCGACGCTGCTTTCCGAACTCTTCGGCTTCGTCGTGCACACCACCGCGGGCAAGATCATCGCGGTGTTCGTCACCCTGCTCATCATCGCGAACGTCGCGCCCGAGCTCGCGCAGCAAATCTCCCAGGCGGTCGGGATCGGGCTGGCGCTCGTGATCGTCATCCCCATCATCGTGGTCATCGCCATCCTCTGGTGGCTCTACAACAAGTTCTGGTGGCTGTAGCAAGCATCAAACACGTCGATGAAAGGAAGCGCGTATGATTCTGGTCTCGCTGCTTCGCCCTAATCTCAAGCTCAACCTCGCGTCTACCGATGCGCTGTGGCTGCAAATCTGCGCCGGCCAGCTCGTCGACCATCTGGGCATCCAGAACGGCGAGCGCATCGCCGCCGCCTGCACGGACGCCGCCTTCGAGCTCGTGCCCTGCGACCCCGACGGCCGCTGCTTCATCGACACTCCCGAGGACATCCGCGCGTGCCCCGGGTTCGACGACGCGCTCGAGGCGCTCACCGGAGCAACCGAAGCGCACGTCGCGGACGGGGAGTTCGGTATCGGCGCGGGCGTGAGCAAGGATCTCGACGGCTTCCGCGGCTTCGTCGACCTCGCGAGCCTGTTGGACGACCCCGGCGTGCTGCCGGACATCCAGGCGGACGCCGCCCGGCTCACGGATGGCATCGTGGCCCACGCGCAGGCCATCTGGACCGAGGAGCGCTCGCATTCCAACGCTTGGTATGGCAACGTGTACGAAGCCGTCGCGGGGCAGTTCGTGGGCGAGGAGAGCGTCTGCCGGCTGGATAACGAGGACGTGCCGCCCATCTCGCAGATGCCCCTGCGACAAAACGTTTTCTGGGACGCATGGTTCCTCCCCTCCCCGCAATTCCCGTTCACGCGCTACGACGTTCAGTCCGGAGACGCGCCCGCGCTCGAAGCGGAAGCGAGCCTGCCAAACGGCTACCGCGCCGAGAGCTGGCTGCTACCCGCGAGCGATAGCCTGTGCGACGCCGTGGATACGTTCGAAAGCATGATGGAGCGGACATGGGAGCCGCGCGGGCTCACGAGCCGGATGCACTGCCTCTTCGGCGGGCCGTTCGCCATCAACGGCATGTACTTTCACCTCTATAGCGACGTGTTCCGCTCCGATTGGCAGACGTTCGTCGTGGGCGGTGTCGCGGCAGTCGTGGAGGGGCGGGTGCGCCTGTTCGCGCTCTCGAAGCTCATTGAGAGCGACCGTGCCGCCGATGAGGAGTATCCGGATCGCGTGGTCGCGGCCATCGAAGGCGCCTTGCGCTCCGTAGCTGCCCGGATCGCGGGCGCGCGGCGCTCGACGGGCGGCGCCATGCTGTGCGCGCCGGCGTTCACCTCGACCGGCCTCGTGCGCATCAGCACCTCGCTGGGGCGCGGGTACGTGCCCATGTCGGAGCTCACCGTGTCGATCGGTGCGGCCGTCGAGGAGGTGATGTCGAAGCGCTACCAGACGGACATCAGCGCCGAGATCATCAACACCGACAGCCTGTATGGCACGGAGTTCGAAAGCCGCGTGATACGCGTGCGCCTGCCCGAGCAGAGGCGCAGCGCCGTCTACCTGGTCATCACGCGCGCGGATGATTGCTTTGCCGTCGAGCAGCTCACAACGCTTGACTACGACAACGATGCCATCATCGACGCGTTCTTCGACGTGCGGGATGCCGTGATAGACGCCCTGGATGGCTTGGGCGGCCGGGTCTCGTGCATCTCATTCGTGAATTCGCATCTCCCGAACACGGTGCTCGAGGTGTTCGTCCCGCACCTCCTTGATGTATATGCCCAAGCCATTTTGAATATGGCCGACGATGAGTCGCTTCAGCTGTTCGCGGAGGACGGGCTGGCCGTGCGCGCCGAGCGCAGCGACGAGACCGACGAGTATGGCATCCGCGTGGTGGAGGTCAAGCTGCATGACAGCTCCGGCCACCACACTTGCTGCATACGCGCCCTGCTCCACGAGGACACCGCCACCGTGACGTTTGACATCATCTACAACACAGATGACGCGCCCACCGCGGAAGACGAGCTGTTCCTCGATGACTTCGCACTCCTTGCGACCAGCTTCGCGCAGACCCTGTTCGCCGTGGCGCCCGTGGACTCGGACGAGCCCGCCGAGCCGTGGAGCCTGGAGCGCGCGGTCGCGCTTTGCGGCGATTTCCGCGACGCGCTGGGCGAGGAGCTCGACCCGCCGTACCTCGATATGTTTACCGAGGTGGAACGTGGGAACGACGCGGGTGCTGATGCGCAATCGGGCGAGGTGCAGGCACCCGAACCTGTGGAGATGCCCACGCCGGAACAGACGGCGGTGCCGCAGCAGGCACCTGCACCGCAGCCTGCGGCGGCACCGACGACCGCAGCCGCACCGCAGCCTGCACCGAAGTTCTGCTATGCCTGCGGCTCACCGATCACCCCGGGCGCCCGCTTCTGCACCAACTGCGGCACGCAGGTAGCCCAGTAACCGCCGAACATCGACCCCTCTACATCGGCGCCCGCGTCTCTCCCCGGCGCGGGCGCTTCGTTTTCACGCAGGCGAACGCGCGGGCGACGACAGCGGCACGCACTTTTCGCGCCTCTCGCCCGCGACTCAGAAAGTTCGAGCCTCGAGTCTGTGTGGGATTTTGGAACCCCCGAGTAGACGGCGCTCTAAGCCCTGAAAAAGCGCTGGTAAGCGCATTGGACCTATCGGGGCTACTCGACAACCTTCGAATCCCACACAGACTCGAGGCTCGAACATATTCCAACGGCCGCAACGCGACCTAACGACGGCGTCCACAGCTCGCTTTTCGTGATTTTTAACCCCTCCCACATCAAAATTTCTGTACCCTTTCAAAATCTCTTTTTCGAGCTTCCTAATTTCATATACTTACTTCAGCGAGACGGGAGGGCACAGAGCCCACCCACGGCTCGGCGACACGCCCGCCGAGCGCGCTCGCGGCATCTCGAGAAAGGAACACCATGAACGCCACAGCCTGCACACCCGCCCCCATCACCCGGCGCCTCGCGCTGGCGATCCTCGGCATGGCCGCTGCGCTCTTCGCCCTCCTCTCCCTGAGCGCGTGCTCCTCCACGCCCGACCTGCAGGCCTTCGAGGATGCCTTCGCCGAGCAGGAGGCCGACCTCCTCGAGGGCGTTGCGCTCGATGACTATGTGAACCCGAGCGACTACGGCTTCTCGTTCGATTTGAGCGAGCCCGAAACCGAGGACGGCGTGACCACCACGAACGGCACGGTGACCGTCGCGAACGATAGCTTCCAGACCATCTACGACGTCAAGGGCACCTACCAGGACGATACGTTTACATTCTCTGTCGACGAAGGCCCGACCACGCCCATCGCCGGCGTCGACTTCGATGATGAGCACGACTTCAACGGCGCCGAGAGCGAGCTCACCGGCGACGACACCTGCGAGGTCACGACCACCGAGACCATCGACACGTGGTTCGCGACCCTCACGTTCAACCGCACGTACCACTATAAGTTCGAGAACGACGGCGTTGGCCAGTACTGGGCGTTCACCGGCGAGGATGTCAACTCCTCGGACATCCAGTACAAGGATGGCGCACTCGACGGCTCGTACTCCTACAGCTCGGACTCCATGAGCGAGGGCTCGTTCACCACATTCCAGATCTCCGATTTCAACGCCGATGACGGCACCTTCACGGTGAGCTATGCGAACAAGTACGCCTCGGGAACGGCGCAGTGCACCCTCGAAACCATCGAACTCGATGAGGATTCCCTGGAGCAGGCGCAAGACGATGGCACTGCCGTGGCAGATGCCTACCAGTTCCATTTCGTTGGCGACAGCCCTGAGGACCGCGACGTGACCATCGAGGGCTACCTCTCGCAGGATGACAACAGCATCGTGTCGAACAGCTGGTTGCCGTCCTCGGGTTTCGAGGTCATGGGCTACACCCAGGTGGTGTACGGCACCGTCTCCGGCACGCTCGTGAAGTAGGTTGACCGAACGTTGGCGGGCGGGCTCGCCGCTGAGTCCGCCCGCATGTCTGAAAGGAGCTGCGATGTTCTGTCCTCAATGCGGCAGCAAGCAACCAGATGACGCCCAGTTCTGCGCGCAATGCGGTGCGCCGTTGAGCGCGGTGAACGATGCGGGTGAGGCGGCCGAGGCCGCACCGACAGGCGGTGCGAAGAGCGCTGGTGCTGCGGCTGAGACCGCGGCCGCGCCGACACCGGCGGAGAGCCCCGAGCCCGAGGCAGCGCCCGCGAGCCCCGCCGCGCCCGCCGGCGAGCCCGCCGCAACCTCCCCCGCTCCCGCGGAGAAGCCGAAGCGCAAGAACCATCGCACCGCCATCATCGCGGGCGCCGTGGCGGCCGCGCTCGTCTGCGGCGGCGGCATCGGGGGCTTCATGTGGTGGCAGGGCGAGCAAGAGCGCATCGCCGAGGAGGCGCGCGTCGAGGCGGAGCAGAAGGCCGCCTACGAAGCCGCGCACCAGACCTACCCCATCACGCTCGAGATCCAATGCGACGGCCTTGATACCTCCACCGGCACGAAGATCCCCCTCCATGTGACGGGCACGGACTTCGAGGGCAACGAGGTCGACGAGCTCTTCTTCACCGATCAGAACGCCACGGGCGTGGAGCTCATGCGCGGCGACTACACATTCGACATTCCCGCCTCGCCCATCGCGGCGGACGGCACCATCTACGACGTGAGCGCATCCGGAGCGGCCGGTCTCGGCGGCAGGGTTGACGACGACGGCTCCTTCTTGACCCAGAACGCGCTCTGGCTCGACCCCATCGATGCCGCCGATGTCACCGATGACGAGATCGAAGCGGCCTATGACATGGCCGTCCAAGGCGGCTGCAAGAATGCCGACGAGCTCCGCGACGCCGCCTACGCCCGCCGCGACGAGGCACTCGCGAAGGACGCGCTCGGCGCCTACGAGGCGGCGTCCTACAGCTTCACCATCCCCGAGCAGTGGATCGGCCGCGTCGAGGTGACGATCGACGGCGACGACGTCACCATCACCCCGTCCGGCCAGCCCGACCACCTCATCTGCGAGCTCGAAGTCATCCAGGGCGAATTGCACAGCGCCGGCGACATTTCCGTTGCCACCCAGGCCGTCTGCGACCTGGGCGACCGCACCGTGGTCGCGCAGGTGCGCAACTATTGCTACATCATTCCGCAGGCACTCGACTCGAACAGCACGAACCCCGACGACTTCTATACGCAGAACGAGGCCGAGGAGCTCGTCAGCCTGGAAACCCTCAGCGCGTACACCTACGACGACGCGCTCGCCGGTTGGGAGAACAACCCGGGCGTCGGCATCACGGGCGCGAGCGATGCCCTGTTCGATTACCTCAAGCAGTCAGTTACGGCGAAGTAGCGATGGGCGCCGTCCGCGACATACTGGGTTTCGGGCACGCGCGCTGCACGCTAGAGCTGCCGACTGTGCAGGAGGCGGGCGATCTCGTCCTTCTTGCTCAGCAGCTCCTCTTGCAGCGGCTTGTGGAGGATGCGCTTCCAGTCGAGCCCCTCGCGCATGCAGCGCGTAAACAGCTCGGCGTCCCAGCCCTCGTTGTTGATGGCGCTCTTCACCTTGTTCTTGAGCTCAGGCCACTTGTTCAGGATGTCGATCACCTCGGCGCGAGCTTCATCGAGCGTCTGGTCCTCCCGCTGGAGCTCGCGCGCGATCTCCGTCACGGAACGGCCGCCGTTGAAGTCGCTGTCGCCCTTGAACAGCTCGCGCACCCGCTTCGTGCGCATGCTCTTCAGACGGTTCTTCGCCTCGTTCTTGCACTTCTCGCTGCAGAAGAGACGCTCGCGGCCGCGCTGGTTGACGCGCGAGAACGGCCTGCCGCAGTTGCCGCAGTAACCGATGCGCACCTTCTCGATGCCGCTGGAGTACTCGTACCAGAGCCACGCGAGGTAGTTGGGGAAGCGCAGGTGGCCGGTCTTCTCGTCGGCGTAGAACACGTCGAGGCGCGCCTCCTGGAGGTGCGCGGCCACGAGCAGGCGCACGAGCGAGGCGATGGGCGAGCAGTCCGCGTCGTCGAACGGCACCGCGTCCATGGTGTACAGCGCGCCCTGCGCGATGCCGTACGCCTTGGAATCCTGCGCGGCCGCGAGCTCAGCGCGGTCGGCGTCGGATACGAAATGCTGGAACACCTGGGCGTCGGTATCGGCATCGAAGTCGAAGACCCTGCTCAGCGCGAGGTAATCGGGGAGGCTCATCTCATGGGCGAACGAGACGACATGCATGTACAGCATGACGGCCGGCTCGACCTCGGGTTCGTGCTTGATGGAAAGGAACGCGTAGTTGATGCGTCCCTCGCGCTCCTCGCGGCGCACGAAGGGAACCTCGAGGTGCCGGGCGTACTCCGCATCCACCATGCGCGCGATGACGATGAGGTCGAACCGCGAGCCCGTCTCCGGGTTCGCGAGGCGGTACTTGGCGATGTTGTTGAACGCTCCGCCGTTCAGCGCGGCGACGCTCATCGTTCCCTCGAGCTTCGAGGCGATCTGCTGCAGGCGCGTCGCGAGGTCCGCCACGCTGGCCGCGGACATCCACACCTCCACGGGCTCCTCGGCGGAGGTGCCGAACAGGGGACCGTGGTGCTGCGCGAACCGGTAGAGATCCTTACCGGAGACCTCCTCGACGCACACGGGCTCGGCGGGCGCTTCCCCCGCATCATCGGATTCGGGCTCGATGGTCTTATGCATCACGCATTCGGCGAGCTCGAGCAGGGTGATGCCGTCCGCCGACGCAGACGCGTCGTCCGACGCATCCGCCGCGCGCGCCTCGTCGACCGACATGGGCTCGAAACGGAAGGCCTGCCACTCCTTCGAGTCGCGGTCGGTCGCGTCCGCGCCGTCTGCGATGGGCAGCACCGACCGGCAGGGAACTTGTCCGCGCGTCGTGCGTATCTGCAGAAACGGATCGAGCTCGCTCATCGTCTTCCCTCCTCGACATCAAGCCTAATCATACAACGCGTTTCGATTCAAACCGGGAGTTCATCATGAGATGCAGGATTTGCGGCACTGAAAACAAAGATTATCTGCGCTACTGCGTGATGTGCGGGGCGCCGCTCCCGGAACACGAGGAGACGCACGGAGCGCGCTCGAACGATGGGCGCGGCGATGATGGCCCGTGCGAAAACGGGGGTGGCGAGCGTGCGGCGCAGGGAGCCGATGCGCCCCTGGCGGAACGCCCTGCGAACGACGCGTAGGCCTATGGAGCTCGACGCGGTAGGCGCCGCCTTTGCGGAGCGCGTGTTGCACTGCTCCCCGCACCCCCTCCCACCTCGTCTGAAAAGGAGTCATGATGTACTGCCCACAATGCGGAACGAACGTCGCCGACGGCCTGAACTTCTGCCCCCGGTGCGGGGCGCAGCTCGGCGGCGGCTCGGGAAACCCCGATAGCCCCGGCGGAGGAGCCTCTTCCGAGAGCTCACCGACCGTGGGCGGGGCTGCGACGTACGCCGCGTCCTCCACGCCCGAGGTGCCCGGCGCGGCCAGCTCTGGCGCACACGATGCCGCCACCCCCGGTACCCCCGCCCCCGACACGCTCTCCGCGCAGGTCTCGCGCGCGCAGAAGCACAGCAAGCGCCGGTTGCCGATGCTCCTCATCGTCATCCTCGTCACGCTCGCGCTCGCCGCTGCCGCCTTCGCCGCCACGTACGTCTACCAGAACGTCATCCTGCCGCAGCTCGAGGAGCAGGCGCAGCAGCAGGCCGAGGAGGATCTCGCCGCGGAGCAGCAAGCCGAACAGGACGCCCAGGCAGCCGAGGAGGCCCGCCAGCGCGCGGTCTACAACGACATCCTCACCACCTACCGCGACTCACAGGCGCAGGGCTGGCAGAACGCGAGCTCATCCACGCTGAACGACCTCGCGGCGCTGGGCGCGATCGTCGACCTGCAGGAAGATATGAACGTGAGCGTCACGTACGACGAACTCGTGAGCGGCACCGTCGCCTACGCCTACACGGACTTGGGCAACGACGGCACGCTCGACCTCGTGATCGGCGTGCTCAGCGGCAATGGCGACGCGTACAAGCTCATCGGCGCGTTCTCCACCGACGGATCGACCACGACGTCGCTCATGAACGGCAGCCTGCTCATGCGCGTCACCTGGGACGTCGATATCGACGGGTACCTGCGCTCGGTGGGCGCGGACGGTGCGGATGCGGGCTCGGTGACCCTCTACACCGTCGAGGACGGTAACCCCGTGATCGTCCAGCATCTGGGCTGGCGGGACGGCTCCTACTTCACATACAACGACGACGGCACCACGAGCCCGGTCGACGAGAGCGAGGTGTCGAACGCGCGGAACGCGGCGCAGACCGATTTCTACCTCGACTGGACGCCGCTGGAGGACTTCGAGCCCGTCGTCGCCGACGGCGAGTAGGGCGGCAGCGCGTCACAGAAAAATGTATCCCCCTCAAACACCGCGTGAGAGTAAAATTATCCCAGCCGCCGCGCCTCGGCACCCATGAGGTGGCGCGCGGCTGGGAGGGGGTACCATGCGCTGTCCCGTGTGCGGAAGCACCGTCGGCCCATCGTTGTCGTTCTGCCCGCGCTGCGGCGCGCAGCTCAACGATGCGGCTCGGTGCGCCCAGGCGGGCTCAGCCGCGGACGCGGGCGCCTCGCCCACCGATACCGCGGACGGCGCCGGCGACGACGCGGCGGCGAACGGTTCCGTCACCGTGAACGAGGCCGTGGGCGTCGACCCCGACGACACCGCGCCGCTGCCGTTCATCGCCGAGGACGCGGATTTCCTCCACCGCGACAGCCTCTCCTCGCATTTCACCGATGCGCAAAAGGAAAGCAAGAAGCGCCTGCCCATGGTGCTCATCGTCGTCATGTTCGTGCTCTTCGTCATCGCGATCAGCACGCTCGCCATCGCGACCTACTACATCTACCAGAACTACGTCGAGCCCCTCATCCGTGAGCTCGTGATGCCGACGCTCTACGACGACGAGGGCGCCACGGACGACGATACGAACCAGGGAGACGGCGCGACGGGAGCCCTCATCACCCAAGCCCCGGCTGCCGCACCCGCTACAACCGCTCCGGCAGCTCCCGCTTCGCCCGCCGCGCCCGCAACCCCGGCGCCGCCCGCGAACGACGGGGGCGGCACCGCGCCGCCGGCACCCGTCGCCCCGGAGGACGACCCCGCGAAACAAGCGATCTACAACGACCTCCTCACCGCCTATCGCGACGCGCAGGAGGACGACTGGCAGAACGCGCTCGGCTCCGAGTATCAGGACCTCTCATCGCTGGGCGCCATCATGATCACGCATGAGGACATGAACGTCAGCGTCACCTATGACCAGGTGGAAAGCGGCACGGTGTCGTATTCCTATGTGGACCTGGGCGACGACGACACGCTCGACCTCGTGATCGCGACGGTGCAGGACGACGGCTCGTACCAGCTGCTCGGCGTCTTCAACACCGACGGCACGGAGCCCATCTCCATCACGAAGGGCGCCGTAGCTATGCGGTCGTACTGGAAGCTGCGCGACGACCTGCTCCTCGAGAACGGCGCGCCGTACAGCGCGTGGGAGTACAACACTTACGTCTACCGGGTGTCCGGTTCCGAGCTCATCACCGAGTCCGCGTACGGCTACGACGACTACGGATATTGGAGCGAGGACGCGGAGGGCACGCGCACCTACATCACGCTTGAAGAATATGCGGAGCTGCAGGCGAGCGACACGGCGACGCTCGACTGGCACCCGCTCTCGGAGTTCGTCGAGGTCGAGCCGGATGTAAATTTACCCCAGGGGTAATTTTACATGCGCGCCCGTTCCGCGCGCACCTCCTGGGCTCGAACGCGCACGAGCGACGAGATAGCGCACTCGAGCATGCCGCGATCGGGAACGCGCGTCGTGAGGCGCTGCATCTGAACGCCCGGCCAGAGCACCACGCGCACGAGCGGGTTGTCGGGGTGCCTGCCCGCCCAGCGAACGGTTATCTCGTAGGAAATGCCCATCACCAACGGCAGCAGCACGAGCCGGGAGGCGAACACGACGAGCCACCGCGCGATGCCCGTGGCGCCGAGCGCATTGGCCAGTGCGCCCACCGGGACGACGGCGTTGACCGCGACCGCGATGATGACGGTCATGACGATGAACGCCGTGCCGCAACGCACGTGGAGCCGCGAGAAGCGCATGCAGTTCTCCGGCGTGAGATCGAGCCCGTGCTCGTAGCAGTGGATGGCCTGGTGCTCCGCGCCGTGGTAGGCGAAGACCCGCGCCATATCCGGCAAGCGGCCGACGCCCCAGATGTAGGCGACAAGCACCACGAGGCGAAACGCCGCCTCGACGAGGTTCCACGCGAGGCTGTTGTGCGCCTGCAGGTCTCCCATGAGGAGGTTCGTCACCGCGACGGGCAGGGCGACGAACAGGCCGACGCCCAGCAGCACGCCCACGGCAACCGACGCGAACATGCCGGCGTCGGCGGACGCGGCAGGTGTTTCGGCAGGCGCGTCGGGCGCATCCGCGGGCGGGACTTGCCGGCTTGTCCGCGCCTCGCGCGAAACTTCGGCCGTGCCCTGCACGGCGCACGGCGTGCCCATCTCGCCGCCCGGTGCCGAAGGAGCCGCCCCGGCCTCCGCCGCTCCGCCCGGCGCCTCGTCATACACGTGATCGACGGCGATGGAAAGCGCCTCGTACGAGATGCACATCGACTCGACGAAGGACACGCAACCGCGCACGATGGGAAGCTTTTGCCATGCGGGCCGTTCGGCCGCATCCGGCAGTACGCGCTCCTCGACGTACATGCCGCCCGCATCCGTGCGCACCGAGACCGCCCAGCCGCAGCGCCCGCGCATCATGACGCCCTCGAGCACCGCCGAGCCGCCGATGTGCGTCTGGAACAGCTCTCCCGCATCCGCGGCGCGCGCAGCCAGCATTCCCATCGCCCGGCGCCCCTAGAGAAGCGTCACCGTGAACGAGCGCTCGTCCACCGCGCCGGGCTCAAGCAGCGTGATGCTGCGCTTGTGCTCGAAGATGTCATCCTCGCTCGTGAGCGTCGCGTGACCCGTCCACGGCTCGAGCGCGACGAAGGGCACGCCGTCGCCCGCCCAAACGCCCAGGTACGGGAAGCCCTCGAAATCGAGGCGCACGCCGTGCCCGCTCTTCGCGCCGCGCAGCGACACCGTGCTCTGCGGCACTCCCTCAAGCATGATGGTGTCGAAGCGGAACGCCGCGCGCGTGAGCGGCATGCGGTCGGTTGCATCGACGATGGGATTCATGACGTCATAGGTGAGCAGCCCACCGTCCGCGATGGTGGGAGATTCGTACGTCCACGGCTCGGCGAACTCGAGCACGTAGTCCTCCCACGCCTCGCCGTCGCCGCCGGGTGCGGGCACGTTGAACGCGGGATGGCCGCCCACCGAGAACGGCAGCGGCACGTCGCCCGTGTTCTCGACGCGAAACGTCTGGGTCAGGCTCGCCGGCCCGGTGAGGGCGTAGGCCATGTTCAGGCGGAAGGCACACGGGTACACCGCGCGCGTCTCGGGCGTGTCGGTGATCTCGAACGTCACGCTCGCATCGTCACGCGACACGATCGCATGCTCCATATCGCGCGCGAAGCCGTGGCGGCCGAGCCTGACCTCACCCTGGGCGGACGCCGCGCGGCCGTCGCGCAGGGTGCCCACGATGGGAAAGAGCACCGGCGCGTGCTTGCCCCACCAGCGGGGATCCGCCTGCCAAAGGTACTCGCGGCCGTCGAGCGCAAGGCTCGTGAGCTGCGCGCCCTTGGAATCGATCGACGCCGACGCCGTGTTGTTCGTGATGGTCACAACCTGGGACATATCCGCTCCTTCGCGCCCGATGCTGCCGCCCGGTGCCACAAAATGCACCCGGCATGATTGTAGCATCGGGCGCGAAGACGCCCCGACGGGGTGCGCGGGAACCAAACGGCGCGAAACGAACGTTTTATGCGGGGGTAGCCAAGTAGCCGGCAAAAGGGCAACTCGACTACCTGCACTGATAATTTGCAATATGGTCGTACCGCCGTTCGGCGGATACCATGTCGGTACGCGGCGCGGTGACCCATCTACCTGCTGGCGCCCCCGCGGGGCCGCCTTCAAAGCGACCTGTCCCG
>NZ_NFIE01000021.1:0-48927 GCF_002161605.1 [Collinsella] massiliensis
TGAGCCCGCCGCGGGCGTCCACGGCCTCCCAGAAGCCGGCGGAGAAGCGCGGGTCGGAGGCGGCCATGAGGGCGTTGGTGGCCATCCAGCCCGAGGGCGTGCCCGTGTCGAAGCCGCTGAGCGGGTCGATCACGACGGCGTACATGGCCTCGCGGTCGAGCGAGCGCGCCATGGCGTCGGTGAGCTGCACCTCGCCGCCGGCGCCCGGGCGCTGGTCGGCGAGCAGGTCCATGACGAGGGGGCTCAGCAGGTAGCGGCCGACGATGTAGAGGTTCGAGGGCGCCTCCTCGGGCTCCGGCTTCTCCACGAGCCCGGAGACGCGCCACACGGCGCCCGGCTCGAGGTCGCCGGCCCCCTCGGCGCCCGGCAGCGACCCCGCCCGCTCGCCGGCGACGACGCCGTAGCGCGAGACCTCCTCCGGCGCGCAGGGCGCCACGGCGACGACGGACGCCCCGCCGTGGTCGGCCGAGACCGCGAGCAGCTTGTCGCAGACGTCGCGGGCGGGCACCACGTAGTCGCCGAGGAGCACGAGGAAGCCCTCGCCCGCCACGGCGTCGGCGGCCGAGCGGATCGCGTGGCCGAGGCCGGCCGGGCGGTACTGGAAGCGGAAGTCCACGGGCAGCGACCCCGCGGCCGCCACGGCGTCCGCGCAGGCGCCCTTGCCGCGGGCGCGCAGGAGCTGCTCGAGGGCGGTGTCGGGCTGGAAGTGGCTGAGGAGCTCGGGCTTGTTCGGGGAGGTGACGATGATGGCGCCGTCGACCTCCGCGGGCTCGAGGGCCTCCTCCACGACGTACTGGATGACCGGCTTGTCGAGGACGGGGAGCATCTCCTTGGGCGTGCACTTCGTCGCGGGGAGGAAGCGGGTGCCCAGGCCCGCGGCGGGGATGATGGCCTTCATGGCGTGGTTCCTTTCGGGAGGCGGCGGCAGCCGCTCGGGTATATCTCAGGTGATGCTTAGTGTAGCAAGCAAATGTCTATCGACAATCCTGTCTTTAGGAAGTGCGTGAAAGTGTCATGCCGATGCTCAATTTAGTGCAACAGCAACCCCATTGATAGGGCGGCATTGAAAAGGTGCCCACTGCCCTCTGCTATACGTATCATTTTGCGCAAAACATCGCGTAGCCGAACGAGCTGACACGGTAGCATTGCGATAACCATCTTAACAATATGACAGCACGAGCGAGAAAGGGGACGCCGCTCGTTGCATCTTCGTCTGAAATAGCAGAGCTCTGGCTGATAGCCACGCAAAATAATAAAGTGCAAATCACACGATGAGGCTAGAAAGCCTCATGACGGCAGCCTGAATCTATCTCAGCGCGTAATAATCCCCTCATTTTTCAGTATCCTGGCGCGAAGAGCACCTTCGTGCTGAACGCCTGCCATACTCCTCGAACAGAGAGTCAAACCGTTTTAGACACTTATTGTATTTTCGACGCTCAAGCTTGAGCGTCGTTTTCCATATGACGCCTGTTCTCTTCGAAAATCGTGCACGCTTTTTGTTTAACTCGTCGACCAGGCAGCTGTCGCACCTCCTAATCAGTTGTTTCAATTCCTCAGCACCGTCAAGAGTTGCAATGCGATAGCTCACCTCATCTAGCCCATGCGCTTTTCCTAACCGACCTATCTCATTTAACAGTTGGCATAAGCACATTAGATTTGCATGAGACTTACTTCCCAGCACACGCGAGGCAGCAACAAGTCGAGAGTTTAGGTTTAATGCGATTTGAAATGTCGTCTGAGCGTCAAGAAGCACATGAAGCGTAATCGACCTATCACGAAAGCTTAGAGTCCTTATGTCTCCAGATTCTAGAAACGAAATATTCTCCAAACCCTCAGCTTCCATTAGGATGTCTCGCATTAACTGTATTTCATTAATATGATCTCGAATAATCTCCCCAACAACTGCAGCCTTTTGCTCATACAGAGTTTGCGGCCGCTTTGCGTACCCCATAGCAAGGGTCGTGACGATAGATGAAATGGTTGCAACTATTACGGTTGAAACCTCATCTGGCATATCTTGCATAACAATTGCCCCCCACTCTTCTGATTCATGATAGAGGCAGCCTGCAAATTATCGAACGATAAAATCCTCAGAAGGATGCTCAATTTAGCAGCTTAGATAGTATTTGCTACTAACCAACCATAACTTTGTAGCGCTTCTTCATCTCATTTAATGCACTATTTCTATATGAGACATGCTCATCCTTTTGCAATCTGCCCACAACAATACCCGGATCGCGATTGATCTCTCTCGCAAACCTACGAATCGCGGAGGGGGTAAACACATTACGAGCGACGAAATCCGCATATGCAGCAGGATCAATCAGCGCATCGCGCGCATACGCGTCTGCCGCCTCTTCTTTGGCACCGGAATCCCCCTCTGCGGACACGCCAAAATCGTTTGCCATGATGTGCCCAATCTCATGAAACAGCGTGAACCAGAACGAATCGGCCGATAACCGACGATCGTTCACCATGAGCATCACGTGTTCATTAACCCGCTTGGTTGCGCCATTTGTTTTCGATCCGCTCAGATTAGGAAGGATGACAAAAATGACCCCGGCCTTTCGGAATTCCTCGCGCACGACATCATAGAATCTTTTGTGGTTGCTCGTTTGCGTTAGCGCGAACTGAACAGCTTGCTCGAATCTCGCCTTATTGTATTTTGGAGCATCGACCTCTAGGGCTTCGTTAATCGCAATTTGGAGCATAGCATTCGACTTTACGACTGTGGAGATATCCTTTTCCACAGGCGTCGACCTAAAGCTCACGGCTAAATCTGTTTTCTCTAATACCGTTAAAGAGCCCACCTGCAGAAAGCGCCTAACCTGCGCAACCTGTTCATCAATTTGTCTGGGCAGGTTCGGCAAGCCAAAATGATTTCTGAAATAACTGTACCCCAACGTCTTTAATATGGAGCGCTCATGCTCTAGCTCCTCATCCGCCTTCATCTCAGCAACAGCGGCATCGAAGATAGCCTGCAAGTTAAGCCAATACTCGATACTTGTTCCCAGCATCTTAGAGAGTTTATTTGCAATATCGGGAGACAGTCGCTGCCCCCCATTAATAATCACGCTCAGCGTTTTCGGCGTGGTTCCAAGGCGCTTGGCAAAGTCATCTTGAGAAAGCCCCAACTCTTCGATGATCTCTTTGATGTAGTAGCCGGGATGAAACGCGATCCTGTCTTTGTACTCAATATAGTTACTCATAATGCTTGCTCACCTGCTCAATCTGCACTATGCGAACAACTCCGGCAATCTCATCGATATTGGCACATGCGAACGGCTCGTAATGATCGTCCAACGGCTGGAGGATGATGCGCCACGCATTCGATCGCCCTTTCACGTCTATCGCAAAATATCCTTTGAGCTTGTTCCTCCCCTTGTTCTTCAGCGGATGGAAATGAAATGATGGCAATATCGAAATGTCGTACAGCGTATCCGCTGCTTCAAGCGCCTGAATCTTTGAGAATAGTGCTAGAACCAATCCGTTATTCCCGCCAAAGTGTTTGAGTGCGGCTTTCTTGCTCGTGCAGATCTCTTCTACCTTGCCGTTAGCATAGACGAGCTCCAAGGCTGACTCCTCACTCTATTACCTTGTTGGTAATATTACCTAAATAGTAATTTCTATTCAATAGAAGCGAGAACGAAGGCCAGGCTGAACACCGATAACGAGATTTAAGCCTTTGGCAAAGCTCCGTTAGATGGACACGACATCTAACGGGCAGGCGATAATATGGCTAGCAGCACGCATAGAGCGAAACGTACTCTACATCAATTTCTCTCAAATTCACCCCTTGCGCTCCTGAGCGTTGTACCGTAATATATCTACCTGCACGCGGCTTTGGCGGCGTGTAATGCCACTGGGATGTCGTCTAATGGCAGGACAGCGGATTCTGGTTCCGTCAATGGGGGTTCGACTCCCTCCATCCCAGCCATAATGGCCCGTTCGTCTAGCGGTTTAGGACGCCGCCCTCTCAAGGCGGAGATCACCAGTTCGAATCTGGTACGGGCTACCAAGAACGCTAACCCGGATTGTCCAGCACAATCCGGGTTTTTGCATAGCTAGAGATGCTGTGGACGGCATCGGCATGCTGACTCGCCTCGAATTGAAGCGGCTTGGGGCATTTTCTAGCAAGTTATTTCAGATATGCACGACACTGGGGGCTCCATATGGTCTCGCCAGCTCCTTTTGGGCGACGACGCGAGCAAACCGGGATCGGAATCCTGCGGTTTTCCCGACGCGCTTCACATCGCAAGCAACCTGCGCGCCTCGCAGCACCGCCCAATCACGCATATCTGAAATAACTTACTAGAAATGGGGGCAGGCGACGCAAAAACAAGCGCCATGCAGTCACGCGCCTGCTCGCATCCGCTCCAAACGCCAAAAGGGCCACCACCGATCAACCCGGTAGCGGCCCTTCCCTAGCCTAAGTTTCGTGCGCGCTACACCCGCCCGCGACCCAGGAACTTATTCGTTCTGCTCGCCGTGCTCGGCATCACCCTTCTTGAGGCGGTGCTTGC
This sequence comes from [Collinsella] massiliensis, assembly GCF_002161605.1. NCBI lineage: Bacteria > Bacillati > Actinomycetota > Coriobacteriia > Coriobacteriales > Coriobacteriaceae > Enorma > [Collinsella] massiliensis. The sequence continues at coordinate 4,524 of NZ_NFIE01000021.1, forward strand.
CCGCGTACACGAACGTCGCGCCGAAGCACGCCGCGCTTGCGCTTGCGAACGTCGTGAGCATGATGAGGTCGGACGTCTGGGGCATCACGCCGTTCGGATGCGCGTCGGCGGTAGCCACCCCGCCATCGTCGCTCGTGCGAGCGGCGCTATCGTCCGTATCCTTGGGATCGGTGGACGTCTCATCGGTCTTGCCGTCCGTCTTACTCTTGTCCCCGGTCTGATTGCTCTCGCCGTCCGTCTCGGATTCGGTCGCGACGTCATTCTTGCCAGCATCGTCGGTGGCGTCGTCGGACTCCGTCTTATCGCCAGAGCCTGCATTCTCGTCGTCCTCGCTCGGCACGTCGTTCGTGATGCCGCCGTTCGCAGCAGGCGGCGCGGGGTTCGGCTTCGGCGTGGTGTCGGCCACATCATCGGAACCGTCGTCCGAGGTGTCGCCAGCGTCACCGGTCTCGTCATCAACAGGCTCATCGCTCACGTCACCGGACGTCCCATCGTCCGAGCCGTTGTCGGCCTCAGGCTCGTCAACCACAGACCCGTCCCCGGCACCCTGCTGAGCATCGTCGCCCGGTGTGGCGGAACCATCATCCTCGGGGACGTCGATCACCGCATCATCCTGGTCGGTCAAGCCCTGATCGCCCGCATCGGGGGTCGTCGTGTCCTCCGGCTGCTCCGGCTCGGGATCCGGCTGCACCTCGGCAGCCGCCTCATCCTCGGCGATGTACCTCAGACAATCCGCGAGCTCGTTGCGGTAGCGATTCGCCCAGCCCTCGTAGTACTCCGCCTGCGAGCTGTGGTTTCGGATGTTGTCGGTCATCTCTCGCGCAAGCGCGGTCACGAACTCGCGGTCGGTCATGTCGTTCGAGAGGTTGGCCGCCCGGAGGACGCCGCGAACGCCGCCCGTACCCCACATGTTCGAGAGGCCCCACACCATGCCCTTCACGCAATCCGCGCGGCCGGACATGTCGATGCCCTGGCTCGCGAGCCAGCGCTCGGTGGGCACGTAATAGCTGTTGTACGCGTAGGAGTCCTGCAGCGCGGAGAACCCGGCCGGATCAGCGTCATACGCCGCGTACCAGGCATCCTGTACGAGCTGGCCGAGTGCGGTGAGCTTGCCAGCCTTGGAGTCGTACATCGGCACCGCGTCGTTCGACACCTCGCCCGCCCGCGCGAGCACGTCCTTGAACATGGCGTACTTCACCGGGTCGTAGTTGTAGACGGCGGTCATGAAGTCGATGAGCGAGTAGCGGCGGTCGAACTGGTAGTAACCGAGCGCGTTGTACCCGTCGCCGTAGCTGAAGCCCTGGCGGTAGTTTCCATGGCTCTCGTACTTGGTGAAGTACTTCATCTCCTCCGAGACGTACACGGACGAGAGGTTCGAGGAGCTCGCCGACGACGCCGAGCGCGTGGCTGCGGCGGCAGGCGACTCCTCGTAGAAATCCGCCTTGTCGTATGCGGCGGCGGAATCATCCGGCTCGGCGAACGCCGTGCTGGCGACGACGGGTGCGCACGCGAGCGCGAGCGCGAGGCCGGCGGTGATTATGGCGCGACGGGGTCTCATGGGCCCTCCTTGTCTGCGGCTCATTCGAGCGGCTACGGTTACGATTCATTTGCGACAGGCGCAAAGAAGGCAGCTTTAGTATTGCAGCGCCCGCAGGGGCATACAAGCGATTCACACCGAGTCCGCCGAAATCAATTAAGGTTCGAGTTGAGCTTGAACGGGTCGAGGGGCGATTTGGCGCACGCCGGCAGCGCGGTTTGGGCGATTGCGCCGTCGAATCGAGCCCGTCGCATCCCAAAGTGAGCGAAACGAACGTTTTATCCGGCACCCCCGGAAGTAGCACGGGGTCGCACGCCAACAAAAGTGCAGGTAGCGCGCCTGCCGCTTTCCGGGCTACTCGGCTACCCCCGCATAAACCGCTCGTTTCGCGCACTTTGGGTTTGCGACCCCCTTGGAGGCCCAAACGAGACGCCCGGCGGGCAACGCAAGCGCCGAACGGCACGCGGCAGCTCCCCTAAAGCTCTACCCCCAGATCGATCTCGGGCACGCGGGCGAGGTCGGCAAGCGTCACGCCGTCGACATACTCCTCGATCACGACGTCGAGCCCGGTCCAGAACTTGACGGTGGAGCATAGCCCGGCGCGCTGGCACGCCCCGTCGAGCCCCTCGCACGCGACAGGCGTCGTCGTACCCTCCGCGGCGCGCAGGATGTCGCCCGCGCGGATCTGATCCGCCGGCTTGGCGAGCACGTACCCGCCGCCCTTGCCCCGCACGCCGCGCAGAAGCCCCGCCTGCATGAGCGGGCGCACGAGCTGCTCGAGGTACTTGAGCGAAATGTCCTCACGCGCGGCGACCTCGCGCAGGGCGATCTTGCCCTCGGCGTCACCGAAGGCCGCGATGTAGATCATGAGGCGTAGCGCATAGCGCCCCTTGGAAGAAATGAGCACGCGAACCTCCCGCTCATCGCTCGCTCGTCGCGTCAGCGCCGCACGGCGCCCTTCCCTGTCGACCCGCGAGCAGCCAGATGCCGCCCCCGCAGGTCGCGCGCACCGCCGCACGCTGAAATCCTAGTGGATTAGTCGGATTATACCTTGACTTCACGGGTATTCATCTTATCGTTAATCCGAGATAATTCCTAGGATTATGTGCGCGGCACGACAACCACACAGCCGCGCCCGAACGCAAGGAGCAGCAATGTCCGCAACCCCCCTCCTCTCCGTCGAAGGCCTGAGCGCCTCGGTCGACGAGAAGACCATCCTCCACGGCATCGACCTCGCGATCCCCGCCGGCGAGACGCACGTCCTCATGGGTCCCAACGGCGCGGGCAAGTCGACGCTCGGCCACGTCATCATGGGCGACCCCGCCTACACGCAAACCTCCGGCAGCATCCGCTTCGACGGCGAGGACATCACCGACCTCAGCACGGACAAGCGCTCGCGCGCCGGCATCTTCCTCTCCTTCCAGGCGCCGGTCGAGATCCCCGGCGTACCGCTCTCGAGCTTTTTGCGCGCGACCCTCGCCGGCCGCCCGGGCCTCAAGATGCGCGGCAAGGAGTTCCGCCGCCGCATGAAGGAGCTCTGCGCCGAGCTCGACATGCCCGTCGAGTACCTCAACCGCGAGCTGGGCGTGGGCTTTTCGGGCGGCGAGAAGAAGAAGGTCGAGATGCTCCAGCTCCTGCTGCTCCAACCGAAGCTCGCCATCCTGGACGAGACCGACTCCGGCCTCGACGTGGACGCGCTCGGCGTGGTGAGCCGCGGCATGGACCTCTACCGCAAGCGCACGGACGGCACGCTCCTCATCATCACGCACAACACGCGCATCCTGGAACACCTCGACGTGGACCGCGTGCACGTGATGGTGGGCGGACGCCTCGTGCACGACGCCGACGCCTCGCTCATCGACTGGATCGACGAGCACGGCTTCGAGCGCTTCGAGGCCATGGCGGCCGAGGCGAACGCGGCGGAGGGCGCGGGCGCGGCCGGCGAGGCCGCAGGCGAGCTCGACCCCGCGGACCTCTCGCCCGTCATCGAGCGCTAGGGGGCAGCCGTGGCCAAGCAGCGTACCGAGGTCGCGGACATCGACCGCACCATATACGACATAACCGATAGCGAGCAGGGCTTCGAGAAGCTCGACGCCGGCCTCACGCCCGAGATCGTTCGCGAGATCTCCGAGCGCAAGGACGAGCCCGAATGGATGCTCGACTTCCGCCTGAAATCGCTCGAGACCTACCAGCGCATGCCGAACCCCACCTGGGGCCCCAGCATCGCCGGCCTCGACATGGACAACATCGTCACCTACGTGAAGCCCAACACCGACCAGCAGGCCACGTGGGACGAGGTGCCCGACGACATCAAGAACACCTTCGAGCGCCTGGGCATCCCCGAGGCCGAGCGCAGCTACCTGGCCGGCGTGGGCGCGCAGTACGACTCGGAGCTCGTGTACCACAACATGCAGGACACGGCCGCCAAGATGGGCATCGTCTACTCCGGTATCGAGGAGGCGCTCCACGAGCCCAAGTGGGAGGCGCTCATCCGCGAGAAGTTCATGACGCTCATCCCGCCCACGGACCACAAGTTCGCCGCGCTCCACGGCGCGGTATGGAGCGGCGGCTCCTTCGTCTACGTGCCGGCCGGCGTGAAGCTCGACTTCCCGCTGCAGAGCTACTTCCGCCTCAACGCCAAGGGCGCGGGCCAGTTCGAGCACACGCTCATCATCGTCGAGGACGACGCGGACCTGCACTTCATCGAGGGCTGCTCCGCACCGAAGTACAACGTGGCGAACCTACACGCGGGCGCCGTGGAGCTCTTCGTGGGCAAGCGCGCGCATCTGCGCTACTCGACCATCGAGAACTGGTCGAAGAACATGTACAACCTCAACACCAAGCGCGCGCGGGTGGACGACGAGGGCGAGATCGAGTGGATCTCGGGCTCGTTCGGCAGCCACGTGGGCTACCTCTACCCCATGAGCGTGCTGAACGGCCGTAAGAGCCGCTCGAGCTTCACGGGCATCACGTTCGCCGGAGCCGGCCAGAACCTCGACACCGGCTGCAAGGTGGTGCTGAACGCGCCGGACACGAGCGCGACCGTCGAGACGAAGGGCATCTCTAAGGGCGGCGGCATCCAGACGTTCCGCAGCTCCGTGGTGGTGACGCCGAAGGCCGAGGGCGCGCGCGTGAGCGTGAGCTGCCAGTCGCTCATGCTCGACGACGAGAGCCGCTCCGACACCATCCCCGCCATGGACGTGCGGGCGAAGAACGTCGATATCGGACACGAGGCCACGATCGGGCGCATCGGCGACGACAAGATCTTCTACCTCATGAGCCGCGGCATCTCCGAGGAGGAGGCGCGCGCGATGATCGTGAACGGCTTCGCGAACCCCGTGGCCAAGGAGCTGCCGCTCGAGTACGCCGTGGAGATGAACAACCTCATCAAGCTCGAGATGGAAGGTGCCATCGGCTGATGCGTCATGTAGGGACGGGTTCAAAACGTTACATTTTGCTTCATTTGGGGACAGGCTTGTCCAGCCATCGCTTGTCCAGCCATCCGAAGCGGGTTTCCGCAAGTCATGTTTGGAGTGAATGCTGATGGATGCACTCACGATGCAGCATATGAGCGCGATGCCGGCGCCCACGTGGCGGTGGCTGCGCATGAACGATACCGAGATCGAGGTCCCCGAGGGGCTCGAGCGCATGGACGGCGCGTCGGTGGAAGCTGAGGACGCGCTGCTCGACACCACCGAGAGCTTCGAGGCGGCGGTGGCCGGCCTGCAGGAGCGGCTCGACGCGGCGCGCGGCGGGGTGCAGGGCTCCGATGACCGCGCGTGCGTGCGTGCGGCCCAGCGCGCCCGCGAGGACGTCGCCGACCTCGACACCCCTGCGCTCTCGCGCTACCAGCGCCGCGCGGCGCTCGAGGAGGCCGCAGGCGACGTCACGGCTGCCTTCGAGACGGGCATCGGGGCGGACGCCCGCGCCTACCTGGGATTCCTTGCGGGGAGCACGATCACGCTCGCCACGGGCGCAGGTGAGGCGAAGGCGGCCACCGTGCGCGTCGAGGGCGCGACGGGCGGCGCCGCGGCGGCGAGCATCGACGTCGTCGCCGCGCCCGGCTCCACGCTCGACCTCGCCATTTCGCTGAACGCCGAGGATGAGGACGCGAACGCTGCCGAGGGCACGGCCGCAGGCGGCGGCTGCGCCAGCGCGGACGGCGGCGCCGACGCAGCCGAGCCCACCCGCGCACGCGGCCTCATCGGCTCCGCGCTGCGCGTCTTCGCCGGCGCGAACGCGCGCGTGAACGTGACCGTCTACATCACCGCGGACAGCGCCTTCACGGTGCTCGACGACGCCGGCTACGTGCTCGACGAGGGCGCGCGCGTGACGGTGCGCCACGTGGTGCTCGGCGGCGCGCACACCTACACCGGCCTCGCGGCGGACCTGCGCGGCGACACCGCGCGCATGGACATCGACACGCGCTACCTCGCGAGCGGTTCCGAATCGCGCGATTTCAACTACGTCATCCGCCAGCGCGGGCGCAGGACGATCTCGAACATGGACGCGAACGGCGTGCTCACCGGCAGCGCCAAGAAGGTGCTGCGCGGCACGATCGACCTCGTGCACGGCTGCAAGGGCTCCGAGGGCGCGGAGAACGAGACCGTGCTTCTGGCGAGCCGCGGCGTGGACAACAAGACCGTCCCCGTCATCTTGTGCGACGAGGACGACGTCGCGGGCAACCACGGCGCCACGATCGGCCACGTCCGCCCCGAGCAGCTCTTCTACCTGGGCTGCCGCGGGCTTTCCGAGGAGGCGGCCGAGGCGCTCTTCACCGCCGCGAAGCTCGAGGACGCCGCGCTCTCCGCACCCGACGCCGAGATGCGTGAGAACGTGCTGCGCCTGGGCCGCGCACTCATCGACGGATTCGGTGACATCGAGGACGAGGACTTCGAGGAGGATGCTGCATGACGAATACGGGCACGGGTACGGAACAGGCCGCGGCGGCGGCCGACATCCAGCAGAACCCCTATAAGGCCGATTTCCCCCTCCTGGCGGGCCGGCCGGACATCGCCTTCTTGGACAGCGGGGCCACCGCGCAGCGCCCCGCGTGCGTGCTCGACGCGCACCGCACCTTCTACGAGACCATGAACGCCAACCCCCTGCGCGGCCTGTACTCGCTCTCCGTGGCCGCCACGGACGCGATCGAGCAGGTGCGCGCGCAGATCGCGCAGACCATCGGCGCCGTGGACGACCAGGGGCGCCCGCAGGCGCGCGACATCGTCTTCACGCGCAACGCGAGCGAGTCGCTGAACCTCGTGGCGAAGTCGTTCGCCCCCTGCGTGCTCGAGCCGGGCGACGAGGTGGCCATCACCATCATGGAGCACCATTCGAACCTCATCCCCTGGCAGGAGGCCTGCCGCGCCGCGGGCGCGCGCCTCGTCTACCTCTACCCCACCAAGACCGGCGAGCTCACGGATGAGGAGATCTCCGCCAAGGTGGGCCCGCGCACGAAGATTGTCGCGGTGGCGCACGTCTCGAACGTGCTCGGCGTCGAGAACCCCATCCGCAAGCTCGCCGACGCGGTGCACGCGCAGGGCGGCTACCTCGTGGTGGACGGCGCGCAGTCCGTGCCGCATATGGCGGTGGACGTGCGCGCACTCGGCATGGATTTCTTCGCGTTCTCCGCGCACAAGGCGCTCGGCCCCATGGGCATCGGCGTGCTGTGGGGGCGCCACGAGCTGCTCGACGAGATGCTCCCCATGCTCACCGGCGGCGAGATGATCGACTCCGTGACCGAGCAGGAGGCCGTGTGGGCGCCCGTGCCCGAGAAGTTCGAGGCCGGCACGCAGGACGCCGCGGGCATCTACGCCACGGGCGAGGCGCTGCGCTATCTCACCGAGCACGTGGGCTACGACGCGGTACGCGCACGCGAGGCGGCGCTCGTGGCCTACACGATGGAGCGCCTGGCCGAGCTGCCGTACGTCGAGATCATCGGCTCGCCCGACGCGGCCGACCACCATGGCGTCATCAGCTTCAACGTGCAGGGCATCCACCCGCACGACGTGGCGAGCATCCTCGACATGAGCGGCGTGTGCATCCGCGCCGGGCACCACTGCGCGCAGCCACTCCTCACGTGGCTCGGCGTGGAGAACCTCGCCTGCTGCCGCGCGAGCCTGGCGTTCTACAACGACGCCGAGGACGTCGACCGCTTCATCGACGGCCTCGAGACCGTCTGGCGCACCTTCCACGCGTAACGCCGCGCGCACGACGACGCCCCAGGGGTATGCAAACCTACCGCAATGGTAAAAATACCCCTGGGGTTTTCGACATCCCCCTGGATTCGCCCGCGAATCGCACAGCAAGGAGCGTGACCTCATGGGCAACCTCTACACTTCGACCACCTTCATGGAGCACAACTCGCATCCGGACTACAAGTACGAGATGGACGCGCCCACGCACGAGCACGACGGCATCAACCCCAGCTGCGGCGACGAGCTCACGCTGCAGCTGCGCGTGGAGGACGGCGTCATCGAGGAGGCGAGCTTCACCGGCCATGGCTGCGCCATCAGCCAGGCGAGCGCCGACATCATGGCCGACCTCATCACCGGCGAGACGGTCGAGGAGGCGCGCCGGCTCTCCGCGCTCTTCTTGGCGATGATCCGCGGCGAGGAGCTCTCCGAGCAGGACTACGAGGACCTGGACGAGGCGGCACAGCTCAAGGACATCTCGCACATGCCCGCCCGCGTGAAATGCGCGGAGCTCGCCTGGCGCACCCTGGACGGCATGCTCGCGTAGGACCATGTAAAATTACCCCAGGGGTTTTTCTACATCCCCTGGGGTTTTCTCTATTTTATGCGGGCGATGACGCCGCTGCCCAGGCCGGTCAGCCGCTCGATCTGCTTGATGGTGAGGCAGTTCCCGCGAAGCGCCGCCACGACGGCGTTGCGCCGAGGGATGGGCAGGCTCTTCACCGCGAAGACGTCCGGGCACCCGAGCGCCCGCACGACGCGGTTCGCCACCTCGAGCGCCTCGTCGCTCGAAAGCTTCACCGACCCTTCAAAGCCCACATCGGCCGCGGACGCGCCGCTGCAGAGCTCTGAGAAGCCCTCAGGACCGCCGAGCAGCCCGAGCACGAGCCCCGTCGCGCAGAGCCCCTCGCCCGTTCCCTCGCCCGCGCCTGCACCCTCGCCCGCGCCCCCGGCATACTCCCGATAGCTGCTCCACGGATAGTGCGCGGCCTCGCAGATCCCGGCCTTCTCGGGGTTGATGTGCACATAGCGCACCGCGGCGATGAGGCGCTCGTCGCCCTCGATGGCCTCGCTGAAGAACCGCGGCTGGAACACGCTGCCCACATGGCCGGTCTTCTGGTTGAAATACTTCGCATACGCGCCCAGAACGCCTCCCATGGCGTGCGGAAGGCGCTGCTCGGTATCCTCCACGATAAGGTGCACGTGGTTGTCCATAAGGCACCACGCGATGAGGGCAATCTCGTCCTCGCGCATGAACCGTTCGAGATACGCGAGGAACGCTTCCCTGTCCCGGTCATCGGTGAAGATGACCTGCTTCCCGTTCCCACGCGCGACGACATGGTACAGCCCGGATTCCGCGATTCGACGAGGTGCGCTCGGCATAGTCCCCTCCTATGTAAAATAACCCCTGGGGTAATTTTACATCGCCTGGATATGAAAAAAGCTCCCGAAGGAGCCCGTATTTCAAATGGTGGACCGGCAGGGGTTCGAACCCTGGACCTTGGGATTAAGAGTCCCCTGCTCTACCAGCTGAGCTACCGGTCCAATTGTCAATGTGGGGTGGGTACAGGGACTCGAACCCTGGACCTCCGGGACCACAACCCGGCGCTCTAGCCAACTGGGCTACACCCACCATGTTTCCACGTGCGCCAAAGCGCTTGATTATTATTGCAGCGAATGCCCTTCCGCGCAAGGGGGAATCTCATCTTTTTTTGAAATTCGGGATGAAAAACCGCCGCCCGGCGCGGAACCGGACGGCGGCAACATGCCTATGTAAAATAACCCCTGGGGTTATTTTACGCGTTGAGGGCGGCGTTCACCGCGACGGCGCAGGCGACGGTCGCACCGACCATGGGGTTGTTGCCCATGCCGATGAGGCCCATCATGTCCACGTGCGCAGGCACCGAGGAGGAGCCGGCGAACTGGGCATCGGAGTGCATGCGGCCCATGGTGTCGGTCATGCCGTAGGAGGCGGGGCCGGCAGCCATGTTGTCCGGGTGCAGGGTACGGCCGGTGCCGCCACCGGAGGCCACGGAGAAGTACTTCTTGCCGGCCTCGAGGCGCTCCTTCTTGTAGGTGCCCGCGACGGGGTGCTGGAAGCGCGTGGGGTTGGTGGAGTTACCGGTGATCGAGATGTCGACGTTCTCGTGCCACATGATGGCCACGCCCTCGCGGACGTCGTCGGCACCGTAGCAGTTGACCTCGGAGCGCGGGCCATCCGAATACGGGATGGTCTCGACGATCTTAAGCTCGCCCGTGAAGTAGTCGAACTGCGTCTTCACGTAGGTGAAGCCGTTGATACGGGCGATAATCTGGGCGGCGTCCTTGCCCAGGCCGTTCAGGATGACGCGCAGCGGCTTCTTGCGGGCCTTGTTGGCGTTCATCGCAATGCCGATGGCACCCTCCGCGGCAGCGAAGGACTCGTGGCCGGCCAGGAACGCGAAGCACTCGGTGTCGTCACCGAGCAGCATGGCGCCCAGGTTGCCGTGGCCCAGGCCGACCTTGCGGTCCTCGGCGACGGAGCCGGGAACGCAGAAGGCCTGCAGGCCCTCGCCGATGATCGCGGCGGCCTCGGACGCGCTCTTGGCGCCCTTCTTGATGGCGAGCGCGCAGCCGAGGGTGTAGGCCCACTTGGCGTTCTCAAACGCGATGGACTGGACGCCCTCGACGATCTGACGGGGGTTCACGCCCTGCTCAAGGCAGATCTGCTCGGCCTCCTCGAGGGAGGAGATGCCGTTCTCGGCGAGGCACGCGTTGATCTTGTCGATGCGGCGCTCGTACCCTTCGAAGCTAACAGCCATGGTTTCTTCCCTCCCTTTCTACTCGTGGACCGGGAACACGGACTCGACGGTGTGCGTCTCCTCGTCCGTGCGCGGGTCGATGTACTTGACGGCGGCGTCCCACTGGCCGTAGTGGCCCATGGCGCCGGCGATGGCGTCCTCGGGGGTCGAGCCCTTCTTGAGGGCGTCGGTGAACTTGCCGAGGTTCAGGAACTCGAATGCGATGATCTCGTTCTTGTCGTTGAGCGCCATGCGGGTGACGTAGCCCTGGGAGAGCTCGAGATAGCGGGCACCCTTGGCCTTCGTGCCGAACATGGTGCCGATCTGCGAGCGCAGGCCCTTGCCGAGGTCGTCGAGAGAGGCGCCCACGGGCAGGCCGCCCTCGGAGAACGCGGTCTGGCTGCGGCCGTACACGATCTGGAGGAACAGCTCGCGCATGGCGACGTTGATCGCGTCGCACACGAGATCGGTGTTGAGGGCCTCGAGGATGGTCTTACCGGGAAGGATCTCGGAAGCCATGGCTGCGGAGTGGGTCATGCCCGAGCAGCCGAGGGTCTCGACGAGGCACTCCTCGATGATGCCCTCCTTGATGTTGAGCGTGAGCTTGCACGCGCCCTGCTGCGGCGCGCACCAACCGACGCCGTGCGTGAGGCCGGAGATGTCCTTGATCTCCTTGGCCTTGACCCACTTGCCCTCCTCCGGGATGGGCGCAGGGCCGTGGTATGCGCCCTTGGCGACGGGGCACATGTTCTCCACTTCTGCTGAGTACTGCATGCCTCTCCTCTCTGTAGTGCCTTGTCCGGCGAGCCATCGAGCCAACGCAAGGTGGCCAGCCGGAGCTGACATGCACGTTTATTCTACCGCGATTTGTCCAGAGTGTTTTCGGCGAACGGGGCATTTTTCTTCGCGAGGACGAGGCACGGAGGAGCGATGCGCTCGGGCTGCAAGGTGATAAAAAGGTGTCAGACAGCTTTTTATCAGGCAGGGAAGAGCGTCGCGCGGCGAGGACAAAGTGATAAAAAGGTGACTGACACCAATTTATCACCACTGACACCAAAGTATCACGGGCGGTGAAGGGAGGAGACGAGCGCGGTCAGGCAGGCGCCGGTCGCGGCGCCGCAGCAATCGAGCAGCACATCGGTGACCTGCCCCGACCTGCCGGCGACGAAGAGCTGGATGGCCTCGTCGATCGAGGGGACGAGGACGAGCACGGCGCATGCGAGGGCGATGCGGGCGGACGGTGCGCCGCGCCGGAGGTCGAAGGCGCGGGCGGCGAGGATGCCGAGCACGGCGTATTCCGTGAAGTGCGCCGCCTTGCGCACGAGAAAGTTCGTGACCCAGGCGCTCGGGATGCCGAGGGCGTCGAGCGCGCCGCGGATGGTCGAGACGACCGAGAGGCTCAACCCGCCGCTCTCCATCCCCGGGACGAGCGAGTTTCCCCAGATGATAAGCACCATGAGCGCCATGGCGACGAACCAGGGCGCGCGCACGGAGCCCCCGCGCGCGGGTGCATGTGCCGCCGGCATCCCGGACTACGCCTCCGCCTGGAGTGCCGGCATGGACGCGGTGCCGCCCTGGATGACGCGCAGGTACTCGCGGCTCGAGTGCTGCACGGAGGGCGAGGCGACCTGGCTGAGCTCCTGCTCGATGAGCTCGTTCACGTGCTCGTGCATGCGGTTCGCGCGCTTGCCCTCGGCGATGGCGCTCGCACGGCGGGCGCTGGCCGCGGTCGTCGCCGGGGCGGGACGCATGGGCTCCTCGGGCTCGGCGAGGATGTCGAGGGCGGCCGCCCAGACGTTGCGGCGGTCGGCGAAGGCATCGGTCGAGGCGGCGGGCTGCGCGGCGGGCGCGGGCGCGGTCGCAGGGGCGACGGGACGGGACGGGGCTGCGGCGCGCGCGGCCGGGGCAGACGCCGCCCATGCTCCCGGGGCGGACTGCGCGGTGGGCGCGGCCTGGGCGGGCATGGAGCCGGTCACGGGGCGGGCGAGGCGCTCGCTGCCGAAGCGGTCGAGGGACGCGAGGGCCGCGCGGGCGTCCGCATCGCGGTCGAACGGGGCATCCGAAGCGTCGGCGGGCTGTGCCACGGGACGCGAGGGTGCGCCGGCATAGGAGGAGGCCGCCATGCCCGCGGTCGCCTGCGGCCGGGCTGCAGACGCGGCGTACGACGCGCTCGCCGGGGCCGCCTGCGCCGGCACGCGGGTAGCGCCCGCCTGCGGCATGAAGGCGTTCGTGCTCGCGGGCGCGCTCGCGGCATGGGCGGCGGCGCGCTGCTGCGCGAGCGCCATGAACATCGCGGTGGACGTGGCGGCGGAGGCGGCAGGGGCTGCCTGCCATGCCTGGGAGGCCGCCGGGGACGCGGTCGCCGAGCGCGCGGGAGCGGCAACCGCCGCACTCGTCAACGCGGCGGAAGCGCCCGCAGGCGCCTGCCACGATGTCGAGGCGGAGCGGGCATGGGCGGCATGGCGCGGCGCGGTGCCCGCCGTGGCGGCGGGGGCAGCAGCGGCACCTGCAGCAGCCGCGGCAGCGCCCGGCGCGGCGTTGCGGCGCAGCTCCTCGAACGCGATCTCGTAGATGTCCTTCGAATGGGCGGCGTCGCAGCTGATGGGCGAATCCTCGCTGAACAGCGCATCGATCTCGGCCCACGCGTCCTCCTCCGAGGGCGCACCCGAGGCGCGGGCGATCACCGGCACGTCGCGCGGCATGCCGCGCTTGCCGAAGAAGCGCGAGCCCGCGTGCGCGGAGCGACGCTGCTCATCGGCGCCATGCGCCCCGGCGGCATGCGAGGCCTCGTGCTCCCCCACCGCGACGTCCTCGTCATCGGCGGCCGCGCGCGCGTCGGCCACGGCACCCATGGCCGTGACGAGCCCGACGCCCGCGAGGGCGCCCACGGTGAACGGCAGGGCGCAGGTGGCCACGATGCCGTTCGCAGCGGGGAACGGCAGCGTCACCGCATAGGCGCACACCGGCACCGCGAATGCGACACCGCATGAAAGACCAGCGTAGATCGCTCGAGATGTTGTAACAGAAGCCGCCATAGCCACTCCCTCGCACCGAGTCCGACCGGCACAGCCAACCGGAACGCCATCTCAGCCGCTCGAGAAAACCGATGAAGGTTGTTGCCTGGGCCATACGGCCTATATGCAACGGATGGTAGTTCGATTCATCTGCGTTTTTCCGTCGCGTACATTAGCTCGATTATGAGAGAAAACCTGCGGAAATGCAAATCGATTCGTCGGGCGTGAACTATCGTTCCGCATGCGGGGGCGAGGCGCGCGGGCAGCTGCCCCCGCATGCGGGAACGCGGGCGCGCGGAACCTAGTGCCACATGCCTTTGCGCTTGAAGATCCACGCGGCAACGAGGCAGGCCGCGACGGCGAGCACCGTGGGGAACACCCAGGTGTTCATGAACGGCAGGCTATCGAACGGCAGGCTCACGTTCATGCCGTAGAAGCCGAAGATGATGTTCGGGATGGCCATCACGATCGTGATGACGGAGAGCACCTTCATCACGATGTTGAGGTTGTTCGAGATGATGCTCGCGAACGCGTCCATCGTCCCGGAGAGCGTGTTCGAGTAGATGTTCGCCATCTCGATGGCCTGGCGGACCTCGACGAGCACGTCCTCGAGCAGGTCCTGGTCGTCCTCGTAGAGCGGGATGATGCGGCCCTGCCTGATCTTGTTGAGCGTGACCTCGTCGGATTTGAGCGAGGTGGAGAAGTAGACGAGCGACTTCTCGAGGTTGAGCATCTGGATGAGCTCCTCGTTGCGCACGGACGCGTGCAGGCGCTCCTCGGTCCGGGACGACAGGCGGTCGATGCGCCGCAGGTAGAGCAGGTAGAGCTGGCTCACGCGCAGCAGGAGCTGCAGCAGGAAGCGCGTGCGGAAGCGGGTGTCGACGCCGCGGATGCGCCCGCTCGCCAGGTCGCGCACCACCACGTTCTCGAAGAGCGAGATGGTCACGAACATGCCCTTCTGGGGCATGAACACCATCGAGAGCGGCATGGTGTCGTACTGACGCGCGCCCTCCGTGCCGTCCTCGCCCGGCTCGATGGGGTAGTCGACGATCACGAACGTCTGGTTCACGTCCTCGTCGAAGTCGACGCGCGAGGTCTCCTCCTCGTCGAGCGCCGAGCTCACGAACTCCGTCAGCACGCCGAGCTCGCCCTCGAGCCACGCCCGCTCGTCCGCCGTGGGCGCCACGACGTTGACCCAGCAACCGGCTTCCGGTTGCTCGATCCGTTCGATTCCACCGTTCTCCCGGGTCTTGAAGCATTCGATCATGGCGCACCCCTTTCGTCGGATACATCGGATTGAGCCCGCACCCATGCACGGAGCCCCGCACACGATAGCGCAACGAAACGGCGCCCGCCGCACGAAGCGACGGACGCCGTGTAAAATCCCGAGAACCTTTACGCGCGCTTTACCGGAGGGGTGGCGCGGGGCGCAGAGCGCGAAGCGGAGCGGGGCGCGGGCACGAGCGCGTCATGAACCGCGGCGCGCACAGCGAGGCCGCCGGATGCCAGCTCGCCCCTCCCCTGGCCTAGAACTCCCCGTGCTCCTGCGCGCGGCGGGCGGAGCGGATGAGGAACTCCTCGTTCGTGTTCGTGCTCTTGAGGCCCTTGATGAACGCCTGCGCGCAGCGCTCGGTGTTCGGCATGCCGGCGAGCACGCGGCGGATGCCCCACACGAAGGGGCGCATCTGCTCGGGGATGAGCAGGTCCTCGTTGCGCGTGCCGGACGCCACCGGGTCGATGGCCGGGAAGATGCGGCGGTCGGCGAGGTCGCGGTCGAGCTTGAGCTCCATGTTGCCGGTGCCCTTGAACTCCTCGAAGATCACCTCGTCCATCTTCGAGCCGGTGTCCACGAGCGCGGAGGCCAAGATGGTGAGCGAGCCGCCGTTCTCGATGTTGCGCGCGGCGCCCAGGAAGCGCTTCGGCGGGTAGAGCGCCGCCGAGTCCACGCCGCCGGAGAGGATGCGGCCGCTCGCCGGCGCGGCCAGGTTGTAGGCGCGCGCGAGGCGGGTGATGGAGTCGAGCACCACCACGACGTCGCCGCCCATCTCCACGATGCGCTTGGCGCGCTCGATCACGAGCTCCGAGACGCGGGTGTGGTTGTCGGCTGGCATGTCGAAGGTCGAGGCCACCACGTCGCCCTTGATGGAGCGCTGCATGTCGGTGACCTCTTCGGGGCGCTCGTCCACGAGCAGGCAGATGAGGTGCACCTCGGGGTTGTTCACCGCGATGGACTGGCAGATCTTCTTCAAGATGGTGGTCTTGCCGGCCTTGGGCGGGCTCACGATGAGGCCGCGCTGGCCCTTGCCGATGGGGCTCACGATGTCGATGGCGCGCCCGGTGATGGAGTCCTTGCCGTGCTCCATCTTGAGCTGCTCGTTGGGGTAGATGGGCGTGAGGTCGCTGAACTTCGGGCGGGTGCGCGCGACCTCCGGGTCCACGCCGTTCACGCTCTTGATCTTCGTGAGGCCGGGGAACTTGTCGTTGGCGCGCATGGGACGGAGCGTGCCCTCGATGAGGTCGCCCGGGCGCAGGCGCGCGGCGCGGATGAGGTTCGCGGGCACGAAGGCGTCGTCGCGGCTCGGCATGTAGCCGTGCGCGCGGATGTAGCCGTGGCCCTCGTTGGCGATGTCGAGGATGCCCGCGATGTCGCGGAAGCCCTCGGCGCGGGCGGCGGCGGTGTAGACGGCCTCGACGAGCTCGGCCTTCTTCATGCCGGCGACGTCGAGGTCGAGCTCCTTCGCCCGCTCGCGCAGCTCCGCGACCTTCATGGCCGCAAGATCGTCGCACGAGAGCGAGGGCTCGGCGGGCGCGAGGCGGTTGTTGCGGTTCTTGCGGTTCTGCTGGCGGTTGCGGCGATCGTTGCCGTTGTTGCCGTTGCCGCCGTTGTTGTTGCCGTTCGTGTGCTCGCGGCGCTGCGCGTGCGTGCGGCGGTTGTTCTGCTCGCGCTTGCGCGGGGCGTCCTCGCCCTTGGCGGGCGCCTCCTCGTGGGCAGCGGGCGCGGCGGGAGCCTCCGCGGGCGCGGCCTTGGGCGCGGCATCGCTTGCGGGCGCGGTTTTCGCGGCGGCGTCGGACGGGGCGGCATCCGTGCTCGCGGGAGCAGCGCTCGCCGCATCCCCCGACGTGGCGGCCTGCGCGGCAGCGGCAGCAGCTGCGGCCTTCTCCGCCTCGACGAACGCCTTGGGCTTGCGGCCGCGGCGATGCGGGCGGAGCGCGGGGTCGACGAGCGGCGCGGCGGCATCCTGCGCGGCCGCAGCAGCGGCGGGCACGGCCTTAGCGTCATGCTGCGCGGCGGGGGCGTCTGCGCCCGCATCCGGCTCGGTGAGCGCGCGCTCGGCACGGGCGGCGGCGCGGCGCTGACGGCGCACGACGGAGGCCTGGGACACCTGCGCCAGGGCGCGTGCCTGCGCGGCCTCGGTCGAGAGCGGCGCCGACGGGGTGTCCGAGGAGCCCGAGGCGTTCGCGGCATCCGTCGCAGCCGCGGAATCTGCCTTCTCGGCAGCCGTCGCGCGTGTGCGCTTCCGCGTCGTGCGCGTGGTCTTCTGCCGCGGCTTCTCCTCCGCAGCGGCCTCCTCCCCTTCCGCGCGCTTCGCCGTCCGGCGCGTGCGCGTGGCGCGGCGCGGCTTCTCCTCCCGGGTGGGCGTGGAGGCCTCGGCGTTCATCGTCTCGGTGGTGTTCGTCGTTTCGTCAGCCACTATGCCTGCTCAACCTTCTTCCAGTCTTCCATGAATAGTGCTAGGCCGCGATCGGTCAGCGGGTGCCGCACGGCCTTCTTCAACGCTTTGAACGGGACGGTCGCGATGTCGCAGCCGGCGAGCGCGGCCTCCGTCACGTGATGCGGGGTGCGAATCGACGCCCCGATGATCTCGACCTCGTGCCCGAAATCGAACCCGTGGATCGCCTCGCACACCTGCACGAGCTGCTCCACGCCGTCCTCGGCGATATCGTCGAAGCGCCCCACGAAGGGCGACACGTAGCGCGCGCCCGCGCGGGCGGCGAGCAGCGCCTGCGGCACGGTGAAGATGAGCGTCATGTTCACCGCGATGCCCTCCTGCGCGAGCGTGTGCGTGGCGGCGAGCGCCTCCGTGGAGATGGGCAGTTTGACGACCACGTTATCGGCGATGGCGGCGAGCCGGCGGCCGTCCTCCACCATGCCCTCGGCGGTCTCGGCGCACGATTCGGCCGAGACGGGAAGCCCGGGGCACAGCTCGCAGATGGCGCCGATGTGGCGCTCGAAATCCGCGAGCTTTCCGCCGGTCTTCGCGAAGAGCGACGGGTTCGTGGTGACGCCGTCGATGACGCCCCAGCTCACCGCCTCGCGGATCTCGCCCAGATCGGCCGTGTCGAGAAAGAACTTCATGAAGGCCGCCTCCTTGCTTGCAACGGCCTGTCGGCAGCACGGACGGGGCTGGCCGGCAGCGGGAAACTATATGACAACTCAGGGTGCGCGGGCGGTCGGATGCAGCTATGTGATTGAACGGAGATGAGATGCGAACGCGTCGCGCAGCTGCAGTGTACCACAACAGCGCGTTCGTGGTTCACGGCGGACACAGGGCGAGCTTGGATGATAAAATGGTGTCAGACACCTTTTTATCACTGTTGGCGTGCGTAGCCATTGGCCCCTTTCGAGCTCGACGCGTCAACAACAGTTGTCTTGCATATGTCTACGCCAAACGGTATTTCCTGTTCCGGCTCGTCGGGGACGCGGTCGCCTCGACACGACTAGAAGCAGGCAGGAGCCTCCGCAGGCCAGCGTTGCAATGACCAGGCGCGGCCATCCCTTACCCATCTCTCAATTTGTCTCTTACGTATCTCTCAATTTTTATTAGAGATGCTGATAAGTGATTAAGAGATGCGTGAGTGAGAAATTGAGAGATGATAGGAATCTGGCCTAGACAAGGAAACAGCCTCCTTGACGAAGGCGGCTGTTAGCATGGAAATCGAGTCACCCATCCATTTGAATATACGTACGTAATAACGTACACTTTGAGTAGCAAACAAAGAGAGGAGGAACCGAACATGACCACTATGACAGCGACAGCTCTGCGCAAAGACCTCTACAACACGATCGAGCGCGTCAACGAGGATTGTGCGCCCGTCCACATCACCAGTAGCCGCGGCAAGGGCGCCGTGCTCATCGGTGAAGACGACTGGGCGTCAATCGAGGAGACGCTTTATTTGCAGAGCATCCCCGGAATGACCGAAAGCATTCTTGCTGCACGCGAAGAGCCTCGCGAGGAAGCCCTCCATCTCGAAGATGTGGAGTGGTAGCTGTGTGGGATATCGAACTGACCAAACAGGCAGCAAAGGATCTCAAGCTCATCCGCGCTGCAGGATTCGGAGATAAAACGCATAGCCTCATTGAGGTTTTGCAACGAGATCCCCTCTCCCCCATTCCATCCTACGAAGCGCTCGCGGGCAACCTGAGCGGATGCTATTCCCGGCGCATCAATCGACAGCATCGATTGGTTTATGAGTTGCACCAAGATCCACATGAACGGAAGGGCGTCCAATACGAGGGCACAGCGCGCATCCTTCGCATGTGGACCCATTACGAGGGTCTCGGGAGACGGTAGCTACCCAGGCGACCCTTCATGCGTGAAATGGGCGCCTGAAGGGTCGAAACACCTCGCAAATGCCGAAATGGCGCATGAATTATGAAGCGGAACCCCTGACGATACAAAAAAATGGGCACCCGAGCTCGACATATTCGAACTCGGGTGCCCATTGCATATGGCGATGAAACCGATGCCGCCTGAGCGCGTCACATGCCCTGCGCGGCGTACCTGGCCTCGGTGGCCTCCTTCGCGGGGCGCCACCAGGACTCGTTGTCGCGGTACCAGGCGATCGTCTCGGCGAGGCCCGCGTCGAAGTCGGTGTGCCCGGGCTCCCAGCCGAGCTCCCGGCGGAGCTTCGTGGGGTCGATGGCGTAGCGGCGGTCGTGGCCGGGGCGGTCGCGCACCCAGTCGAAGCCGTCCTCGGGCAGCCCGAAGGCGCGCAGGATCGCGCGGAGCACCTCGATGTTCGAGCGCTCGCCGTCGGCGCCGACGAGGTAGGTCTCCCCGATGCGGCCCCTCGTGAGGATCTCCCACACGGCGGCCGAGTGGTCCTCGGTGTGGATCCAGTCGCGGACGTTGAGCCCGTCGCCGTAGAGCCTGGGGCGCATGCCGCACAGGATGTTCGTGACCTGGCGCGGGATGAACTTCTCCACGTGCTGGTAGGGGCCGTAGTTGTTCGAGCAGTTGGAGATCGTGGCGCGCACGCCGAAGGTGCGCACCCATGCCCTCACGAGCATGTCCGAGGCGGCCTTGGTGGAGCTGTACGGGGAGCTGGGATGGTACGGCGTCTCCTCGGTGAAGCGCGCGGGGTCGTCGAGCGCGAGGTCGCCGTAGACCTCGTCGGTCGAGACGTGGTGCAGGCGGACATCGTACTTCCGGCACGCCTCGAGCAGGCGGAAGGTGCCCTCGACGTTCGTGCGCAGGAACGGCTCGGGGCCGGCGATGGAGTTGTCGTTGTGGGACTCCGCCGCGTAGTGAACGATGGCGTCGTGCCCGGGGACGAGCCCGTCGAGCAGGCCGGCGTCGCATACGTCCCCCACCACGAGCTCCACGCGGTCGGCGGGGAGCCCCGCGATGTTCTCCGGGTTGCCGGCATAGGTGAGCTTGTCAAGAACGGTCACGTGCACATCCGGGCAGTTGTTCACCACGTAATGGACGAAGTTGCTGCCGATGAAGCCGCAGCCGCCGGTGACGATGATGTTGGTGGGATTGAATGTCTCGGACATGCTAAACTCCGTTCACATCCTTCGGAACAACCGATCCGTTGTGTTCTGCTTCGTCGGCAATGGAAACCAAGTAGCGTCCATAATCCGTCTTGGGCATTCCCTCCCCCAAAACGCGCAGCTCAGAAGCCCCAATAAACCCGCGTCGGAACGCTACCTCTTCGATAGCGGCGACGTAGTATCCTTGTCGCGCCTGCACCGCTTCGACGTACTCAGCCGCCTTAAGCATACCCTCAGGAGTACCGGTGTCGAGCCAGGCCATGCCGCGACCCATACGCTCCACAGTAAGCTCGCCGCGATTGAGGTAAACGTTGTTTACACTCGTGATTTCCAGTTCACCACGCTCGCTAGGCTCCACAGCTGCGGCAATGTCAGACACACGGGAATCATAGAAATAGAGCCCCGGCACAGCGTAGTTTGACTTGGGGTGCTCGGGCTTTTCCTCGATTGAGACGACTTTTCCTTTTTCGTCGAACTCGACGACCCCGAACGCCCTCGCATCGCGCACGGGATAGCCAAAAACAACCGCACCGCCGTCGCGTTCCACGTGCTCGCGCGCACGCCAAAGCACGCGCGAGAGATCCTGGCCATGAAACATGTTGTCACCAAGAACAAGCGCGCAAGGCTCGCCAGCAAGGAAGCCGCGCCCGATGGTAAACGCTTCCGCGAGACCACGTGGTTTTGATTGTTCTGCATATTCGATGCGCATGCCAAGGTGCGATCCGTCATGAAACAGCTCTTGGAACGCCGGCAAGTCGCGCGGCGTAGAGATAATAAGCACATCTCTGATACCCGCAAGCATAAGTACCGAAAGCGGATAATAAACGAGCGGTTTATCGTAAACCGGCAAAAGCTGTTTGCTCACCGCCAAGGTAGTCGGATAGAGCCTCGTGCCGGATCCACCGGCGAGGATAATGCCGCGCATAGATTACCTTCCATCCGCTATTGTGCCGCGCATCGCGTCGAGGCCAACTGATTAGGCCCTCTTCAGCGTGCCTCTGTCTACCTCTTGACCAACGCCCGACTTTGTTGCTGCGCAGAATCCATCCGCAAAAGCGCATCAGCTTTTTCTGCAAAGTAATCAGCAACTCGAGAATCGGCCAGCAGGGGCGCAAAAACTTGAACGTAGTGCAGTCCTGGGTGCGAATTAATCTCCATTATTTTCGGACCGTCACTCGTCAATCCGATATCAAACCCCAGCCATTCAAGAGGTCGCAGCCGTTCAGAGACAGAAAAGACGAGATTGAGTACATCGCTCCATTCGTCAATCGACCCCGTGAGCGATGCCCCACTTTCAGGATGCGTATCAACGTCGATCGTCTCTATCTTAGATACGAGTTTTCCATTACCGAACATGCCGGCTTGGACGTCCACGTCCGCAAATAGACCAGAAAACTCCCCCGCGCCTCCTGAAATAGCATAGTTAGCCGCTTGATCCGAGCCACAAGCAAAGCGAATATACGACGCGGCAATGAATGGATCTCGCCCTATGGGAGCGCATACAACAACGCGGAGCGTATGAATCAACGGACTAATGCGGCAAAACTGATCGCTTGGACGGATGAACTCGGTAAAGATATAGTTCGGATGCGCAGACGGGAAACGTTCGATATCGCCCACATCGACAGGGCGCCCGTTGATGGTAAACCCGTCTGTTGAATGAGCCAGCTTGTAGAAGCCCTGTGCGAGGGATCCATTGCATGGCTTACACGCCATCTCTCCAAGAGACTCCAGCGCACTAGCAAGGGAAGTCACATTCGGGCAGTTCATAAGGGGAACAAGAGCGCCCTTTTGAGAATAGAAATAATAGTCCGGCATCGCCTTTGAAAAACTGCCCTCAGCGAGAATGAGCTTGAGCGTAAGCTTGTCGTTGATCCAAATACGCTGCCAAGAGTTAAGAGGCCACAATCTCGCGTATTCGTAATCGGAAAGATACAGTTGCTTGTTCTCTTCTGTTACGTCCCACACCTTAACCGATTCGGCAAGAAAACCGTTGGCGTGAGCGAACTCGATCTCATCCCTATCAAATGAGCCGTCACACCGCTCCTTCTCGACCTGAGCAAGCCATTCCTCAGCCATCCTACGGGTAAAGCCATTGGCAATCAGTTCTTCAACGTACATCTCTGCCTCGCTAGTAATCAGCCGAAAGAATGCCCATGTGAATCAAATCGACCCATCGACCACATTTGAATGCAGCCTCTCGACGAGTTCCCTCGCGCTTGAAACCAACCTTTTCGTATACATGGATTGCTGCCGCATTGTCCTCAAGAACATCAAGCTCAACACGGTGTAGCCCCAAGTCATCGAACGCATGCCGGAGCATCTCCTGGACAGCAAATGTGCCGGCGCCCCTACCTTGATTAGACTGGGAGCCAATCATGATGTGAAGCGTTGCTCTGCGTGAAACCCAATCAATCCCGGCAAGCGTCACTAAGCCTATTAGCGGGTCTTCCGACAGGGAGCCGTCAACGATGGCGCATCGTACGGTATTCCCCCGACTCTTCAGATAGGAATCGAACCATGCTTCATCAATCTCAGCGCCAATATACCGGAACGGGGCACCCAGCGATGCAATGAGCGCCCTATTCCTACGCCAAGAGTTGATGGCCGGAATATCGCCGCGCTCGAGCTCTCTTAAGATAAACATGAATCAAGCACCTCCAGTAGCCTGTCCATATCCGAAGTCGAATACCGTTGATCGACGGGTAACGGCAGCACTCCTGTTGAATATCGCGACGCCGGAGTATTCCCATCTGCAGGGCAATCCGGCCAGAGCAGCGGAATATAAATCTTCTGAGAAATCAGCTTTTGTCTTATGCTCGGCGCTCTATCGCCCAAACAGAGCGGATACATAAAGGCCCCTACTGGCGCATGGAGCCTCAAGGCATTTATCTTAGAGAGAGGTTTGTCAAGAATTGCCCAATTCGTATCACGACGTGTGCGCACTGCAGAGTAATCAACTGCGCGTAAGATGTTTTCGGTAATTGACGACATACGCTTAGGGGGCTCATTGGTAAATAGTTCGTTATTCTTCCCCGCTTGTTCAAAATACTCAGATGCGGGGCGCTCGAAACGACCTAAAAGAAAGCCCATTCGGTCATGAGATTCATCTCTTGGAAGCGTGCGCGCGAGCCGCAATCCATCGCCTGTTGATAGGTACGCTCCATCCGATACACCAAACCATTTGCGGCATGTATACACTGTATCCACCCCGGGCCACGGCTCTCGAAAAAAACCCTGTGATTCATCGACGATGAGTCTGCCACCACTGAATCGTTGCGCTGCGGCGATATCCTCGGAATTCAGCTGCCCGTAATAGTCCATAAGGAGCATCCACTCCCCGGAAGCAACCCTGAATGAGCTGTAATCCGGAAGAAGCCGAGCGTTTACCGGATAGACAGCAGCTCTCACGCCTTCGCGTTTAAAAAGGCTAGAAACAGATTTGCACATCAGATCTGGAATCCAAACGGTATTAATTCCGCGCAACTCCACAAGATAAGCAAGGGCACCGCGACCACAATTCAAGGCAATCAAATCTTCGTGAAGTAAATCGCCGGAAAAGTGCTCGAATTCAAGGTAGCCGCCCAATTCCCATGTTGTCTCTGTTGCCACCCTACTCAACCTCCATACAAAGAGATTCAGAGTTGCCGAACAACCTCTCACGCATCAGCTCAGCGTCTGGAAATTTCATAAATGCGATGCCAATTGCATTTCCAGCATCCATAAAAGCGTCGACATGATCGCCGGGCTTCTTATAGAGCACCTCACGATACACATATTGATCAAGCTTTCCATAACCTACGCTATGGAACCGACCAGCCTCTCGGGCATGAAGCACCACATGAGCGCATACAGCCCCGGATGTTGAAGCATCCCATGCGGGCACCAGGGGATTCTCGCCCATGGCGCATAGAACGTTAGATGCAATGAGATCGCAGCCGCTTGCATCCGACAACTGCACGGGAATCATATTTCCACCCGCCCGAGCGCCAAGCTCCAAAATATACGGCTCTCCAGAACGACCGATTATCACCTCGACGTTTAATTCTCCCCCGACGATCCCGAGTGAAGAAACCAGCTTCTGAAGAGCCGATTTCACTCGGCCAAGCGCCATCAGGTCGAGAGAACAAGGCAGCATCTCACCAATGGGAACCATACCGCCGCCCCTCGCTTCTCGAAGGCAGTCCATCAGACCCCAGAACTGAATTTCTCCGCCGACAACAAAAACATCGCCACCAATGACGTTCGGATAGGAGCGTTCGATAAACTCCTCCCCAATAAGAACACCGTTGCGAGAATGAGCACGCGCTTCTGCAAGCGCAGACTCCAGGCTCCCCGCTTCTTTTACGACCGTTACACCTTTTGACCCAGAGGAATCGGTCGGCTTGAGCACAATCGGAAACGTGAGATCCCCTAAAAGCCCAGCCGCTTCTCCCCCAGACGCATCGACGGGAATCTCAGCGAAATTAGGACACGGAAGTCCAATCTTACGGAGATGCGCCCGGAAGCGGTGCTTTTCAGAGAGTGTTTCGACAGACTCAAGCGGGTTGCCGGCAAGATTCATCTCCTGCGCAACATATGCTGCCGTGGGAGCGGCGGGGTCTGAGGCATACGCCAATACACCCGAAACCCCCTCTTGTCTTGCCACCTCAAGAACTGCTTCTCGATTGGTCGTACTGACCAGATAAAAGACATCGGCAACATGTTGGCCAGGATTATCCGGAAGATAATCGCACAGGACGGTACGGTAGCCGAGCGAATGTGCCCTCTCAATCGCTACCACCTGTTGTGAAGATCCGCCCAGAAGGAGAATGGAACGCCTGCCACTCATCGCATGCACCCCAGAACCACGTCGCAGATCATATCCACGTCCTCGTTCGAGAGCCCCTCGTAGAGCGGTAGCGTGAGCACGCGCACGGACGCCTCCCGCGCTATGGGAATATCGCCGGGATTAAAGACACCCCGATAACAAGGGAAATCGCTCGTAAGCGGATAGAAGTAACGACGCGCTCTGATGCCGTGCGCCGCGAGCGCTTCAAGCACGTCATTGCGCGTCGCGCCGAATTTATCCGGATTGAAAAGAACGGGCATATAGATGTGGTTCAACGAAACTTCAGGAGTGGGCTCGAAAAGGCGAACCCCCTGAGCACCCTCCAAACGCTCACGATAGCGGGCCTCAGCACGGGCGCGATCCGCAATCCAATCATCCACATGGCGCAGATTCACAACACCCATCGCAGCGCGAAACTCGTCGAGCTTCGCATTCCCGCCCGCGCATTCCACCTCACCCGTTTTGGGATTAATGCCGAAGTTCCTCCATGCGCGCAAGCGATCCCTCACCGCAGAGTCGCGAAAGCAAACCGCCCCGCCCTCCACCGAATGGAACACCTTAGTAGCATGGAGCGAGAGCATGCTTGCATCGCCAAAAGATGCAGCCGCCGCATTGCCCTTACGCACACCGAACGCATGGGCAGCGTCGTATACCACCTTAAGTTCGTGAGCACTTGCCATACGCTGGATCGCGTCCACGTCGCAAAGATTGCCATACACATGAACGCCCAGGATAGCGCAGGTGCGGGACGTAATCGCCGCTTCGACAAGAGCAGGGTCGATGGTGAGATCATCTGGCTTTACATCGACGAACACCGGCTTGAGCCCGCAGCGGACGATGGCGTTCGTGGTCGACGCGAAAGTATATGACGTTGTTATGACCTCATCGCGTCCGTCCGCCCCAAGCTCCAAGGCCTTGAGCGCACACTCGAGTGCGAGATGTCCGTTCACGAAAAGCTCGACGTTTTCCCCAACGCCGAGGTACTCTCCGAGACCGGATCGGAACTTCTCGTGCTCGACACCTGCGTTGGTGAGCCAGTGACTCTCCCATAGGGGACGAATTTCCTCGACGTACTCGTCAAACGGAGGCATCGAGGACCTGGTAACCAGGATCTGCTTATTCATTTGTCAAGGTTCCCTTCAATTTGGCGGCTAATGATGTAGCAGCGAATAGCTAAACGAACTTAACGGGAAGTCAGCTCTTTCAACATAGAGAGCAAGTATTCCAGCGCCTCGACGTGAAGCAGCCTCGCAAGCCCAAGATAGGTAATCGCAAACACGACAATCTGCAAAATCATGAGGACCGCGCCTGAAACAGGGCACAAAGAGACTAGCCAGCAAAATAAAACAGCAGCCAGTGTTAGCAATATCGCTGGGGCAATGTCGCGGATCTGCTCACCATAGGAATAGCCGATGACGCGTCGGTTCGGCCACGAATTGACTACGGTACTGACCAGTCCTGTGACCAAATATCCTGCAACCATAAAGTGAATGTCGCGAACAACGAACGCCGCAAAGAGAATCCATACAACACCATAGGCTTTCTTCACAATCTCAAGCCTCAAGAACAGGTCGCTGCGGCCCATACCGTTCAACGCCTGCAGATTCGCTGTATGAATGGGAAGCATTGCGTAAACGATGCAATAGATCTGCAGAAACCAGATGCTCTCACCCCATTGACTGCCCAACAGCAGTGGAACAAGTTCGGGTGCAAGCACGGCAAACAAGCTCATCGCCGGAATGACCAAGAAAGTCGATGTTTTGAGCGCACGGCGGACGAGCCGTTTAACTTGAATGACATTATTCTGTACCCGGGAAACGGCAGAAAGCATAACCGGTTGAATCGCGCCATCAAGAATATTACCAATTGCCTGCGGATACTTTTTGCCTTGCGAAACGTAGCCAAGCGCTGTTGCAGAAAATTGCCTGCCAATGATAAGGTCCGAAAGGCTCTGGTACCCCTGATCAAGTAAACCTGATACCAGAAGGCGAGAACCAAACCCGAAAAGCCTCCGTGCGCTCTTTACCGAGAATTCAAAATGAGGACGCCAATCGAGCTGCAACGCATGGGCGATGCAGCTCGAAACCTGATACGAAAGCTGCTGAACAACGAGAGCCCAGACGCCTGCGCCAGCAAGCGCGCAACCAATACCGAGCGCTGCGGAAGAGACAGACGATACGACCGTCGCATTGAAGATCTTCCGCATCTCGAGCTGGCGCGTGATGAGAGCAATCTGGACGGCGTTGTACGCATTAACGACGAGCAGCAGCGCGAGCACACGAAGCGGCAATACGAGAGCGGGCATGGAATAGAAGCTCGCAATAGCGGGAGCCGACAAAAACACAGCAACGTACAACACCAGCGAGATGGCGAAACTCATCCAAAAGACGGTTGAACAATCCACGCGCTCGATGCAATCTGCCTGGATGATGGCAGTATTCATCCCCGATTGGACTACGACGTTTCCCAGATTCACAAAGACGAGCATGATTGAAAGCATGCCAAACTGCTCCGGTGCGAGCAGGCGAGCCATGATGATCTGAACGACAAGCTGTACAACCGCATTGCCCCCACGTTCAAAAAGCTTCCACACAAGGGAGCTAATTGTTGCTTGTCTTATATTTTTCTGCGCCATTATGTGCTCTTAACTATTCAATGTCTCTGCTTTGGTCAATTGCATGTAGCTCTTAACCGAGAAAGCAGATGGGGGGCATATGCCTTGCCAAGATAAGCAGCAAATTGATACGGCCCCTTTGATGCAGCTCGAAATAAGTAGCACTTCTTCCTAAGCGATTTATAGTCGCCGCTGTAGAACAGGAGACCCATTTCTTCATCTAAGATAAGTTTATGGATGATTGGGCTGTATTTCCCTTCGGTATAGGCGTCAAAATCCTTATACATGCGAATATACTGCTTGCACTTACGAACATTGCGCTTTGGATTTGATGCCCAAACTGAAGTCAGCGAGTTTGGATTGTTCACTCGATACACACATGTAACGGCATCAATATAGTGAGCATAACCAAATTCTGTCAGCATGAGCTCGATAAATCGATCTCCATTAAATGCGTCTGGAGAGCTCTTGGGGAAACGGCATCGATCATATTTCTTGTACACAAAGGAGGCGAACGGCAAAAATTCCAGCTCAAGCATTCCCCTGGTATCAATAACATTGCCCTCGTCCAAAATGGCGACATCGTTTTTTGTATAGGGGAGCATGGGCCTCCGGTAGAAATCCCCCGTCTCAGAGTTAAGCCTCAGAGCATTGGTGAAGCACAGGGTGCAGTTTGGGTGTTCCTCCATATAGCGAATCTGGGTCTCAAGCTTATACTCGTCAATCCAATAGTCATCGCCCTCGCAAGGTGCGATATACTTCCCTCTTGCCGCACTTAACCAAAAAGAGTCGATAGGGCGCCCCTGCGACAACTGATTAACTCTTTGACAGATTGGCTTGATGAGCATTGGGTACCGCCGCGCATAATCCTTGACTATATCCGCGGTTCCATCAGTAGATGCGTCATCATGAACTATGATTTCAAAAGGGAAACTCGTCTTTTGGGAAATAAAGCCGTCCAAGGCTTCATGAATAAATCCAGCATGGTTGTAAGTAGTACAAACAATACTAACAAGCGGTTCATCCATTTCCAAAATCACTTTCCTTAAGCGTAATAACAGATCTCGTGCTGTCAAGACTTGAG
This sequence comes from [Collinsella] massiliensis, assembly GCF_002161605.1. Lineage (NCBI taxonomy): Bacteria > Bacillati > Actinomycetota > Coriobacteriia > Coriobacteriales > Coriobacteriaceae > Enorma > [Collinsella] massiliensis. Next base: position 33,356 of record NZ_NFIE01000021.1, read on the forward strand.
CAACCTCACCGCACGCTTTATCGAATAAACCCAGCAACCCCAAGCAAAAAGTGATAGGCAAAATAAGTCACGTCGACAATATCGGCCAAATACGCTATCTGAACAAATCCCGACGCAATAATCATTATCGCAAACGCAGAATTTACTATGAGTCCAAAGTAGCCCTTTATCTGCTCTCCTTTTATCAACAGAACCAATACAGCCAAGGGCATTGCATATCTAAAAAAGACATCAAAGGTAATGAATAACCCAACCGAAACAGTTAACAAGCACCAGAGAAAAATCAGACGATAAAACGGAGCAAATTTTTCCTTTCCATCAAGCCTCCCATACATGAAAAGTCCTAGCAGTGACATTCCCATGTAGAGAAACCTATATCCTGAAATTAAACTGCTGTTCTGAGAGGCAATTGCCCACACATCGCCAGTCGAACGAACATATAGCGCCAGTCGATTAGCTGCGGAAGCAATAATGGAAAGACCGGGGATGCCGCCGAATACCAAGCTGATTACGGGCTGAATGGCGACCACAATGGGAACGATTGTGATAATTAACGCCCCGAATAAATAAAGGATACTGGATCTGATGTGAGCCTTTGCAACGAAAGAAAGGGCTACGATTGGAAGAGTCGAATAGTGCAGCAAGGGCGCACTAATATATAAAATGTAGATGATGGGAGATTTTTTACCTCTATATAAATCTAAATATGCAGCCATAAGAACTATTGAAAATGCAAGGGTGCTTCTTACATAGGAAATCATATTGAAAAATGGCACTAGGACGATATATGAACACAAAATGATTAGTGCATGCCATCGATCTGTTTTCTCTCTAAGGCAATAATCAAAAATTATGTATGCAGGAACTGAATATGCCACAAAACCGACAATAAAATTGAGCAAAAACCCCAGTCTTAGATTGGCTAAAAGCCAGAATATTAGCGTGTAAACAATTTGGCCCGAATAGCTCCCACCCATATTGGCAGCCTCTAATAATGTCAGGCCTCTAAAACTGTCGATTAGCGAAGCGTATCTATCTAAATCTGATTGAACAACCGTATCAATGCACGAAGCAAGTATACCGAACAGCATGCCAATAGCCACCGCGGTCAAAAACGGGGACTGCCTGCCACGCAACGCGAAACAAATGTAAATTGGCGCTAGCAACGGAAAGAAAACAGCTGATAAAGATGCTAGAACATACATATGCAATCCATTGAAACCGATTCTGTTTTACGGGTCTTCTCTCTATTACACGAGACTTAAACCAGATAAACGGGCATACAATTCAAAAATCGCTAAATATAGCTTGGGAGATACTGAGAACAGGAAGTATCTAATTCGTATTAATTGTGGCAAACGCCTATCGTGCATGTATTTCCTAGTCTCATTCTTCAAGTATCCTGTCACTCGATACAGAACATCATCGTTTACATTTTTTGAATTAATAATATATCGATACAGGCTTAACCAAATTGAAGCCCGATAGTGTTTGTAGAACTCAAGTAAGCTCTCATCATAAAGACTCAAGCATTCTTTAAGCTTATTCAGCTCATCATTGGCATCAGCCAAGTGTTTTTCCGAAATAGAAAGGGATCCAGTAATTGATCCCCTCCTTACAATATAGCCATATCCAGGATAGTCCAAATAAGAAATGCATGAGGTCTTTGATGAAGCAATCACGACGGGGATTGTAGCGATGTCCTCATAGTAGTGTCCTTCAGGAAACCGAAACTTGTCCCAAAGGTCAATTAAATAGAGTTTCCCGCAGGCGCTGATAGAAATGTCTCTTGACAGAAGCATCCGCTTTATACAGCATTTATTGCTCAACAAACTAATACTTGGATAATTATCTTGCTTAACACTGTACTGATTAGCTTCTTTAATTCGTTTTAGGGCACAGATTGACACGTCAGAATTATTCTTTTTAATTGCCTTATATAGGAATTCAATATACTTTGAATCAATTAAATCATCACCATCAACAAAAGAAATGTACTTACCTTTCGCTGCCTCAATTCCAACATTCCTGGCAGAAGATAAACCCCCATTGTGTTTTCTTATGATGGTTATTCTGGGATCGAAGCGAGCAATCTTTTCACAGCGAGCATACGACCCGTCTGTCGAGCCGTCATCTATTACAAGTATTTCTAAATTACCGTAGGTTTGAGCAGAGATGGATTTCAGCGTATTTTCAATATAATCTTCGACGTTATACACCGGCACAACGACGGAAATTAAGTCTGATTCACTGACAACCATTTAGCGACCCCACACGTTCCGATTCACGTAGCCCGTGAAGCCTTGCACTATCTTCGTCACCTTAGCCGAAACGTCCGCATCGCCGTAGTCGGGCACGGCGGCCTCACGTCCCTTGAGCGTCGTCTCAACCGCGACGGCTTGGAGCAACCCCTCTGCCGTGATGGAACCTAGGGTGAATACGCCCCGATCCACAACCTCCTGCCTTTCCGTCGAGGTGCGCAAACTCACCGCTGGGAATCCGAGCAACGCAGACTCCTCCGCAAGCGTCCCGGAATCCGAGACCACACAGTATGCGTTGCGTTGCAGCTGAACATAATCATGGAACCCAAACGGGCGGTGCGCTCGCACCAGCGGATGGAACGTTGCCCCACGCTCCTCAATAAACTTGCGAGAACGTGGATGCATGCTGTAGAGAACCGGTACGCCATACGCCTCGGCAAGGGCATTTACCGCAGCGACAAGCTGATCAAAATTGCATTCGTTGTCGATGTTCTCCTCGCGGTGCGCCGAAAGCAGAATGAATCGCCCTTTTTCAAGGTCTTCACGCGCGAGCACGTCGGAAGCTTCGATGCCCTCGCGGCTCGCTTCGAGAACCTCGCGCATGGGCGAGCCCACCACGAAGGTGAGGTCGGGCGCAGCACCAGCCTTAAGCAAATTCCTGCGAGCATGCTCCGAATAACAAAGATTCACGTCGCTCGTCGTATCAACGATGCGCCTATTGACTTCCTCAGGCAAATTCTCATCGAAGCAGCGATTGCCTGCTTCCATATGAAAGATGGGGATTTTCAAACGCTTCGCGGAGATGACGCAGAGACAGGAATTCGTGTCGCCGAGCACTACGAGTGCATCAGGACGTACCTCGCTCATGAGGGCGTAACTTTTTGCGAGCACATTGCCCATCGTTTCGCCCAAGTTCGCACCTGCCACACCAAGGTACGCATCGGGCTCGCGCAATCCCAGATCCTCAAAGAATACTTGGTTAAGCTCATAATCGTAGTTCTGACCAGTATGTACCAAGATGTGGTCGAATACTGTATCAAAGCATTTGATGCACTCGCTCATCTTGATGATCTCTGGACGAGTGCCCACAACAGTCATGACCTTGAGCTTGCTCATGCAGCGTCCTCCTCGAGCACCCCTTGATAATGCGGATAAAGCTGAACATGAGAGCGAATCCACGTGGAGAGCTCATCCATCTGCTGTTCATAAGGCACGGGACGATACGCATCTAGCAAGTCAGTGCGCACGAGTGACTTATCTGCACCGTGTCCCTCAACCGACCGAACGACAATCGCGCCTCCACGGAAATGCCGATTGAAGAGAGAAAGCAGCTCGAACTTTGTCACGCCCGATCCATCCGGCACCATGTTTACCAGCCCCGAAGATCCATCTGATGCACATGCTTCAATAGCCTTCGCCAGCTCAAGTGTGGTAAGCCCCGTCCATACGGCACTCGTCCAGCCATCAACTGAACCACTCTGTGCCATGAACCAATTGAGCAGACCGACTCCCGCAGGGTCGATGTCAGGCCCCACAATCGACTGGCGGAGCGTAAGGTTGCGGTAATCGCGCAACTCACCGAGCGCCTTGGCACGTCCATAGAACTCCGTAGCATCCGGTACCGACGCCTCCGAATATGGACCGTCGTTGCCTTTGAAAACGCAGTCGGTTGATAGATGAAACACGCGGGCACCGACGCGCTCGCTCATGGATGCCACCGCATGGGGGAAGTACGCATCGAGGTACACTGCTTGGTCATGATGTGCTTCACTATCTGCTAAAAGCAGCCCAATGCAATTAACTACCACATCCGGTTTGAATTCGATCATCGAGGAGAGCAGCCCATCAAGGTCGTATGCATCGCCCTCGGTATGTTGTTCGAGAAACGACGCAGGCCGACGGGACCAGCCAAGCACCTCATGATCCCGCTCCTGCAAATAAAGGGCGATCATATGCCCCGCCATCCCGGTGGCTCCGAGCACCATGACGCGCATGCTACTGCACCGCCTCGTGCTCACGGCCCTCGAGGGCGAGCCGGACATATTCGGCTGTCTTGATCTTTTCAACCGTCTCGGCGACATTGAGGCGTCGGGTGTTATGGCTTGTATACGATTCATCCGCCATCGTTTTAACCTCGCCTTCAACAAAGAATTTGTCATAATTCAGGTCTCGGCTATCGCTGTGCACGCGATAGTAGTTGCCCATATCTTCGGCTCGCAACACCTCTTCGCGAGTCATAAGCGTCTCAAAAAGCTTTTCGCCATGACGTGTTCCGATGACACGCGTTCCGGTATGGCCAAATAGTTCTTGCACCGCTTCGGCAAGATCACCGATGGTAGAAGCGGGGGCTTTCTGAATGAAAAGATCACCGGGCTCGGCATGCTCGAAAGCGAACTGCACCAGATCAACTGCTTCATCAAGATTCATAAGGAAGCGCGTCATTGCCGGATCGGTTACGGTAACCGGTTCCCCTGCCTTAATCTGTCCGATAAACAACGGAATCACACTGCCGCGCGAGCACATGACGTTTCCGTAGCGCGTGCAGCAGATCGTGGTGCGGCCCGCACCGTTGCGAGCGTTGGCATAGATGACGCTCTCCATAAGCGCCTTAGATTTACCCATCGCATTGATGGGATAGGCGGCCTTGTCAGTTGACAGGCATACCACGCGCTCCACGCCCCCATCAATCGCGGCATGTAGCACGTTGTCGGTACCGATGACATTGGTGCGAACAGCTTCCATAGGAAAGAACTCGCATGAAGGAACCTGCTTAAGCGCGGCGGCATGAAACACATAGTCCACACCTCGCATGGCATCGCGCACCGATTGCGCATCCCGGACATCGCCGATGAAAAAGCGTACTTTGCTGGCATAATCTGGAGTTTGCTCCTGCAGGCGATGGCGCATATCGTCCTGCTTTTTCTCATCGCGCGAAAAAACGCGAATCTCGCCAATACCAGACGATAGAAAATGCTTGAGCACAGTGTTGCCAAAGCTACCAGTACCGCCGGTTATCATGAGCGTTTTGCCTACCATGGACTCTGGAATCATCGTTTGTCCTTCCCAGACAGCCCGAGCAAAATACCTTCGAGCGTTTCCATATGCATTTCCTTTGTGAAGTTCTCGGTAAAATACAATCGAGCGCGTTCCCCCATCCCATCGAGAACCGAGGGGTCTCGAACGATGCGTTCAAGCTCACACGCGAGAGCATTAGAATCGCCAGCTGCCACCACGCATCCGCATCCAGCCGATTCAACTACCGACTTAATGCCACCACGAGCAGCGGCGATAATGGGTTTTCCCGCTGCCATATATCCCTGAAGGCGCGTCGGTATCGTCGTACCGACCCATGTATCTCCGTTGAGCGCAAGGATGCACGCATCTGCCATGCGATACCACTTGGGCATCTCCTCGAAGGGTCGCCGACCATGCAATATCACCCGGTCGCCAAGGCCATGCTCTTCGATATAGCTCTTCGTCTCATCGAAACACGAACCGGAGCCTACAAAGTGAACCTTGAAGCCCTCCTTGCACTCCATTTGCTCAACAGCATGAAGGATCACGGGGATATCCTGGGCACGACCCATGTTGCCCGCGATGAGGAAATTGACACCCTCATGAGGCTCGCGCAAATCCATCTCCAGGTACTCCGTGCTAGCGAACTGTGGCAGGAACGCCATGCGATCCGCCGGAATGTCATGCTGCTCGCCGAGATATTCGAAGAATGCTGGCGACTGAACCGCAACGATGTCCGCGGCTCCATAGAGGTTCTTACTGATGCGCCCATAGTGCTTTACCAGAAACTTCAAATGATTGCCGATGACGACCTTGAGAGACTCCGGCCACAGATCGAGGCAGTACACAAGCAGAGGCGTCCCCTGTAGGCGCTTATACAAAGCAGCAGGCTTCGCCATCATGACAGGCGATGTTTGGGGAACATACACCACATCGTAATCGCCCTTGAGCTGCTTTACCCTCATCGAGGCAAACCATGAGAAACTATGGTAGTTCAGTCCCAAACGAATCGGATTTCCGCCACGCTCCAAAAGCGGTACGCGAATAATCTCGACTCCGTTGTGTACCTGTCTGCGATTCTTTCCATGACGGTACGCATCGGGAATGTGTCCAGAGGGGTAGTTGGGAAGGCCGGTGAGCACCGTGACCCGATGGCCGCGCGCAACGAGGTCTTCGCACTCGGCAACGATTTGAAAATCCTCAGGCCAGTAGTATTGCGACACCACAAGGATGTTCATGCGCTGCTCGTCGGGCAACACGCCCCTGCCCGTAGGTCTCTCTTCCCCATCCGTCATCCGCTGAGCATCGTCCGTGTATTCCTCGACGAGCTCATGCGCTCGCGCGAAAAGCGGAACCCTGCCTGCCGGATACAGTCGCCAGAGCACCGGTTCGAACAGCTCAAGCTTCCACACCAAGAATAAGGCGACCGCCAGATCCAGCACGATCGCGATGGCGCGGATCGTGAGCCCGGCACCAGCAATTACAACCCCCGAGAAGGCGAACACGATGCTTACCGCATACATCGTAAGCACGACGCTCCTCTGGTCATACCCAAGCTTGAGCAAGCTGTGATGGATATGCCCGGCGTCCGGCGTATCGAATGAGACCTTTCCGCGCACCCTGCGGATGATTGCGGCAAGGGTATCGAGCACCGGCACACCTGCGATGATGACAGGAACGGCAATCGCCGTGATCGTGGAAACCTTCATGCTTCCCGTCAACGAGGCGATGCCGAGCGCAAACCCCAAGAGCAGCGAACCCGAATCTCCCATGAACGTCTTCGCTGGATGAAAGTTATACTTAAGAAATGCAAGGCATGAGCCAACGAGGCAGGCGCAGATGAGCGTTGTTGCGGCATTTGCGCGATACACCGATACGGCGATGAGCGCAGCCGCAGCGATACCCACAGTTCCAGCGGCTAGGCCATCAAGTCCATCGATGAGGTTCACGATGTTGCAAAACGCAACGAGGTAAAGAACCGTGAGCGGATATGCGACCCAACCCATCTCAAGCACGACTGAACCGTCATAAGCACGGATGTCGGAAATGAGCGCTCCCGATGCCGCAGCCACGATTGCAGCGATGATCTGCAAGGCGAGCTTCGCCTTCGGATTGAGCTGCTTTACATCGTCTATGCACCCTGCAAGAAACACTATTACGAGCGAGGCGAGAAGCCCGGGCGCAGAGACACCAGCACCTAAGCCGAGCGTCGGCTCACCGAACAGGAACACGACGACCACAAGCGGAATCATCACGCCCAAGAAAATTGCCACGCCGCCCAGACGGGGTGTCGCATGGTCATGGATGTGACGTCCTCCGGGGACATCCATCGCTCCGATTCGCTTAGCAAGCTTCATGCTCAGGGGCGTCGCGATAAGCGTAATGGCAAACGCCACAACGGCGGCAATGGCCGCTTGCATCCATCTATCCACGATGCTCAATTCCTTGTCTTGCTAACAATCTCAACTCCGACCTTGATCGTCTTCGTGCGGCCGAGCAGGTGGACATCCATATAGGCAAGCCGTTTGTGCCGGTCGATCTTCTTGATCTGCGATTCGAGCCCCACCAGGGGGCCGTCGGTGATCACCACGCGATCGCCTTCGACGACGCCGATGGAGGGTTCCACCACGTGCCGTCCGCCCGTCAGACGCTCGAGCCAGCGCTCCTCGTCCGATGAAAGGGGGATGATCTTGCCGTCTTGCATGAGCATGGCCGCGCGCGGCGGAGCCTGCTTGATCTCTCGCGAAAGCTCGTCGACATCGAGCATCGAGGTCCGTACATACACGTATCCGGGCGTGAGCAGCTCGTCCACATCCTGCCAGGAGCCGCGGATCTTCTTCTGAAAGCGAAAGCGCGGGGCAAAGAGTTCGTAGCGCCGCGCGTCCCCCAGCATGCGCTCGAGGGCGTCGATGGTCGCCTGCTCCCTACCCGTCAAAACCTGCATGACATACGTTCGCATGGCGCCACCCCCTCCCCGGGCATGGCTTCGCCCACGCGCCGCGCGCACGCAAAACGGTCTCTTCATCCCCCTGCGGGCGCCGGCGACGCGCTCCAGGCGACGATCGCTTGCCTACAAGGTATGTCTCGCGGAAAACCCTGAACGAGTTCCCTGCTGCGGGAAGATCGCGCGGCCCGAAGCCCCCGATCCCGCCGCAGAAGGAAACTCCCCTTCTGCCTGCTACGTGCGGAAATGCGCGCCCCGCACCGAATACGCGCGCCGTGCGCGGGCGAGGTAGTCGTAGTGCTCCACCCGGTGCGCGTCGCTCGCGATGTAGCTCACGAGCTGCTCGTCGAAGAGCCGCTTCGCGGGCTTCTTCTCGCGTCCGAAGCGCCCGCCCGCGATGAAATCGGCCGAGGCGCACAGCTTGCAGCCCTGCCGCACGAGCCGGCGCGCCACCTCGATGTCCTCCTGCACCGCCCGGTACCGCTCCGGATGCGCGATGATCACGGTGTAGCCCATGCCCTGGAGCTCGAAGATGGTGCGCTCGTACTGCTGGAACTCGAGCTTGCCCGCGCGCGTGGAGAGCTCGAGCAGAAACTCGTCGCTCCCGTCGAACGCCAGGCGGCTCACCCACGCCAGGCCAAGGTCCATGAGCTTCGCATGGTTCACCTCGAAGCCCATGGAGAGCGGGAAGCCGTCCGCGTGCGCGCGCAGCAGCTCGAAGGCGTCCCACATGGCGTTGTAGTCGAAGTACGGGTCGCGGCAATGCGGCGTGCACACGATGCTCGTCACGCCCGCGGCCTTCGCGGCCTCGAGCATGCGCAAGCTCTCATCCAGGTCGCGCGCGCCGTCGTCCACGCCGGGCAGGATATGGCAATGCATGTCCCTCATCGTATGCACCTCCTTCTTGCGAAGCAGGTTGGAGCAGTGCCCCCCCCCCGCTGAGATTTCACCTATTTACGGGAGAACCTGCTGCTCGTGGCCTGGGCGCCCGCGCGGTGCGGGTTCACCGGGCGCACCTGGGCGACGCCTGCGTTGGCGTGCGCCGCTGCAGCCGCGGCGGCAGCGGTGAACTGCGAGGTCTCGGAGGGCGACGCGGCGTGCCGGACGGGCGTCGCGGGCTCGGCCGGAGCAGCAGCCGGCGAGGGCGTACCCGCGGCCGCGGCCGCGCTCCCACCGCGCTGTGGCGGCAACGAGGGACCGTCCTCGGTGTGCCCCTTGCTCTTGCGCACGCGCTTGCCGTCCTTGTTGTAGTAGGCGTAGTAGTACTCGCTCGACTCCGCCGCGACCATGTTCATGACGACGCCGATCACGTTCGCGTCGGCCTTCTTGAGCTGCTCGTAAGCACCCAGCACCTCCGCGCGCTTGGCGAAGCGCTCGCGCACGACGAGCACGGTGGCATCCACGATGGCCGCGATCACCGCAGCGTCGACGAACGTGCCGATGGGCGGCGTGTCGAACACGATGTAGTCGTAGTCAGCCGTCACGGAGCCCACGAGGTGCAGAAAGCGCTTGCTCGCGAGCAGGTCGGCCGGGTTGGGGATGTGCGGCTCGCAGTCGAGGAACGAGAGGTTCGCGTGCTGCGTGGGCACGACCGCCTCTGAGAGCTCCACCTGGCCGGAGAGCACGGCGTAGATGCCGTAGCGGGCGCGCGCGCCGATCATGTCGGCCAGCGAGCGACGGCGCATGTCGCACTCGATGAGCAGCGTGCGGTTGCCGCCCGAGGCCATGGCCTGCGCGAGCTGGTAGGCGACGGTGGACTTGCCCTCGTTGGGGACGGAGGACGTGAGCACGATGGACTTCACCGGCTTGTCCACGCTCGCGAAGCGGACGTTCGCAAGCAGGGTCTTCGCGGCGTTCTGCACCACAGCGGCATCCGAGCCGCTCTTCTTCTTGCCGAACATCTACTTCACCTTCTTCATCTCGGGGATGCGCCCGATCACCGGCACGCCGAGGAGCTCCTCGACCTGCTCGGACGTGCGGACGCGCGTATCAACGAGGTCAAGCACCACGACGATCGCCACGGCCAAAAAGAGCCCCGCCATGAAGGCGACGGCGATGTAGAGCGGGCGGTTGGGGCCGCTCGGCGCTTGGGGCACGGGCGCCTCGTCGATGACGTTTACGCTCTGGACGTTCATGACCTCGCGCGCCACCTGCGAGACGTTCTTGGCAAGGGCGTTCGCCACGTTGGCCGCGCCGCGCGCGTCGGCGCCGGTCACCGAGAGCGTGATCACGCGCGTGGTGGACTCGCTCGACACGGTGATGTCGTACGCGTTGAGGTTCGGGAGCCCCAGGTCCTCGGCCGCGTCCGACATCACGCGGTCGCTCTTCAAAAGCTGCGCCACGTCGTTCGTGAGCATCTGGCTCGCGGAGAGGTCGCTCGAGAGCGCGCCGCCCGACTCGCCCTCGCTCGATGCGAGCACGTACATGTCCGTCTGCGCGGTGTAGGTGTTGCGCATGACGAGCACGCTCGCGAGCGCCATGGCCAGCGCGCACGCGATGGGCAGGAGCACCACGATCTTGAGGTGCTTGCGCAGCAGTTGCAGGAGTTCCAGAAGAGTCATCGATTGCCTTTCACTTCAACGAGAGCGTGTCCTACGATGCGGCCGCGACGTCGTCGGTCGTCATCGCGTTCTCTGCAAGCCCTTGGTAGTCGCGGGGCGCGGGCGAGTTGGAGGCCGCGCCGAGCTCGGTGTCCGCCTGCTGCGCCTCGGGGATCTCGGCGGTCTCGCTGTTGGGGTCGAGACCGGCATCCGTGAGCTGCATCATGCGGCGCCATTCGTCGAACATCGTGCCCACGTAGCTCACGCCGTCCTGGTAGAGCGTGTAGCTGGGGCAGATGGCGGAATACATGGTGAGGTCCTTGCCCACGAACTGCTGGGCGAGCTCCACGAGCTGGACGGCGGAGAGGTCCGTAGTGATGCAGCTCGCGAGCTTGGAGATGAGGCCGGGGAGCTCGATGGGCGAGCTCGCGAGCACCTGGCGCACGATGGCCTCGACGAGGATGCGCTGCGCCTGCGCGCGGCCGAAGTCGCCGCCCGAGACGTGGTAGCGGTCGCGCGCGAACGCGAGGGCCTCGTCGCCCGTGAGGAGCTGCTCACCGGCTTCGAACGTGTAGGTGCCCGTGGAGAACGATTCGGGCACGTCGACCCACACGCCGCCGAGCATGTCGACGACCTCGACGAGGCCCTCGAAGTCGATGCTCACGTAATGGGTGATGTCCACGCCCGCGAACTGCGAGATGCAGCGCACGGCACCGCCCGCGCCGGAGAACGCGTACGCGGCGTTGATCTTCTGCGTCTCGCCGTTGATGGTGACCATGGTGTCGCGCGGGATGGAGATGAGGCTCACGGTGCCCGCCTTAGGGTCGATGCGCGCGAGCATGATGACGTCGCTGCGGCTCGCGTCATCGCCCGGGCGCGCGTCGCGGCCGAGGATGAGCGTGTAGAACGCGTCGCTATCGCTCGTGGTGTCCGCGAGGCTGTCCTCGAGGTCCTGGCGCTCCTGCTCGTCGTCGACCTGCATCGAGGAGCTGAGGCCGCCGAACCACACGGCGAAGATCGCCACGAAGACGAGGGCGAGGGCGAGCAGGCTGCCGCAGCCGATGCCGAGCATCTTGAGCGCGGGGTGGCGGCGCTTCTTGACGCGGCGCAGCGGCTCGTCCTGCTGGACGGGCGTGACGGGCTTTGTTACCGTGCGCGCGGCAGCGTCGCGGCGCGCTCCCTTGCCCGGGGCGCCCGCGGATTCGTGCGAATCGTTTGTTACAGCTGCTTTGAAATGCCTGCCGGAATCTGAAGGCGGCTGTCCTTGCCGCCCCTCAGCCACGGGAACGCGACGATTGCCCCCCCCCAATGACATTCTTCATGTCATCGTGCCTGGGTTCGCTCATCGTCTTCCCTCCTTTCGGCTATGGCTCGCAATCATTCCGGTACCGGAAGCCTTCGCGCTCGCGGCGCGCTCCCGGAACATACGACGTTCATTGTACTCGACGGCTGCGCACTTTGCCACCCTGCGGTGCCCCCTGCATTCTCACCGTTCCTCCACGTTTCACGCGATGCCTCCTGCCGCACGGCGCACAACGGGCGCAAAACGGATACTCTTATAGATGCGTGCGTGACCCGCCGATGCCGGGCGGCGCGCCGGGCATCCAGACCACACGAAGGAGGCCACCCCATGCACGAGCGCCTCGAGCGATCGATGAAGTACCTCGCGCTGCTCTCGCAGCAGTTCCCCACGCAGCAGGCGGTGTTCACCGAGATCATCAACCTGCAGGCCATCCTCAACCTGCCGAAGGGCACCGAGCACTTCATGAGCGACCTCCACGGCGAGTACGAGGCGTTCATGCACATCCTGAACAACTGCTCCGGCGTGGTGCGCGAGCATGTGGACGAGGTGTTCGAAGACACCCTCACCGAGGCCGAGAAGGCCGACCTCTGCACGCTCATCTACTATCCGCACGAGAAGCTCGCCCTCGTGCGCGCCGCCCGCCAGGACTCCCCCACCTGGACGAAGCAGACGCTCAGCCGGCTCATCGCCGTGACGCGCCGCCTGTCGAGCCGCTACACCCGCTCGAAGGTGCGCAAGGCCATCCCGCACGATTTCGCCTACATCATCGACGAGCTGCTGCACACGCACCCGGACGAGAACAATTACCGCGTGCGCTACCACGAGCGCATCCTCGACTCCATCCTGGAGACGGGCTCCACCGAGGACTTCATCTCCTCGCTCGCCGAGCTCATCAAGGTGCTCGCCGTGGACCACATCCACCTCGTGGGCGACATCTTCGACCGCGGCGGCGGGGCGGCGAAGATCATCGACCGCCTCATGGCCTGCAAGCATCAGCGCACCGACATCCAGTGGGGCAACCACGACCTGCTGTGGATGGGCGCGGCGGCCGGCGAGGAGGCGTGCGTGGTCTCGGTGCTGCGCAACAACCTGCGCTACGGGAACTACGAGATCCTCGAGAACGACTACGGCATCTCGCTGCGCGGCCTCGTGGCGTTCGCGGACCGCACCTACCGGGCGGGCGAGCGTATCACCCCGCTCATGAAGGCCGTGAACGTCCTGCTCTTCAAGCTCGAGGGGCAGATCATCCAGCGGCACCCCGAGTTCGACATGGAAGACCGGCTGCTCTTGGGCAAGATCGACCGGGAGGCCGGCACGGTGGAGATCGACGGCGTCACCTGGCCGCTCGTGACGCGCGACTTCCCCACGCTCGACCCCGAGCACCCCTACGAGCTCACGCCCGAGGAGCGGCGCATCGTCGAGAAGCTCGTCGCGGAGTTCCAGGGTTCCGACCACCTGCGCCGCCACGTGGACTTCCTCTACCGCAACGGCTCCATGTACCTCAGGCGCAACGGCAACCTGCTCTTCCACGGCTGCGTGCCCATGAACGAGGACGGCACGTTTGCGAGCATGAACTGCGAGGGCACCTGGAGGAGCGGTCGGGATTACCTCGACTTCTGCGACGGCATCGCGCGGCGCGCCTGGCGCGACGGCGACCGCGAGGCGCTCGACTGGCTGTGGTACCTGTGGATCGGCTTCCGCTCGCCCGCGTCCGGCCGCCACGTGAAGACCTTCGAGCGCTCCTACATCGAGGACACCTCCACCTGGAAGGAGCCCATGGACCCCTACTTCACGCTCACGCACGAGGTGAGCGCCTGCGACGCGGTGATGCGCGAGTTCGACATCGCGCCGGAGACGGGCCACATCATCAACGGCCACACGCCCGTGAAGACGGCGAGCGGTGAGAAACCCATCCGCGCCGACGGCAAACTGCTCGTCATCGACGGCGGGTTCTGCAGCGCCTACCATCCGAAGACGGGCATCGCGGGCTACACGCTCATCTCGAGCTCGCGCGGCATGCGCCTCAAGGCGCACGAGGCGTTCAAGAGCGTCGAGGAGGCGCTCGTGCACAACGCCGACATCAAGAGCGAGACCGACCATTTCGCGCAGGCCACCCACCGCATCATGGTGAGCGACACCGACACGGGCGAGGAGATCCGCGAGCAGATCGGCGACCTGCGGCTCCTGCTCGACGCCTACCGCACCGGCGCCCTCCCCGAGCGCGCCTGATGCATCAAAAAGGGACGGGTTCAAAACGTTACTTTTCTCACGTTTTGAACCCGTCCCTTTTTGACCTACAATCTCTCATTCGGGACTTTCTGGCAAAGGAGCAGCATGCGCCACCTCATCGAGCAGATCATGAAATTCGGCATCGTCGGCATCATCGCCACGATCATCGACTTCGGCGTGCTCATCTTCCTGACCGAGGTTTTCGGCCTGAACCCCGTCGTCTCGGCGACGATCTCGTTCATCGTGTCGCTCATCTTCAACTACGTGGCGAGCATGCGCTACGTGTTCCGCCACCGCGAGGGCATGAGCCGCGAGCGCGAGTTCGCGATCTTCGTCGTGCTCTCGGTGATCGGCCTCGGCATCAACGACGGCCTCATGTGGCTCGGCACGAATTACGCTGACCTCGACTACCGGCTCGTCAAGGTGGGCGCCACCGCCATCGTCATGGTGTGGAACTTCGTGACGCGCAAGATCTTTCTGGAGGAGAAGGGCGCCTAGCGAAACGTGCAGATTTAGCGCTGCTTTTCTGAGCACTTGATAAAAATGTTCCCGCGAGCTTACAAATCACTGACGTTACGGCTATAGTCAAAGACCCAAGCGGGCTGTCCGCGCCATGCGAACGCGCCCGTTACCCGAGATGTTTGGAGTGGTTCGGTGCGCAGCGTGCTCACAAAGCCGGCGGTTCAGCAGTTCAGCAAATTCGCTGTGGTGGGGATCATCTCCTTTGCGGTGGATTGGGCGCTGCTCGTCGCCCTCACCGAGTTCCTGCACGTGGATTACCTCGTGAGCACCTCGATCTCGTTCATCGTGTCCGTGGCGCTCAACTACGCGCTCAGCATGAAGTACGTCTTCACGCATCGCGACGACATGAGCCGCAAGCGTGAGTTCACCATCTTCGCGATTCTCTCCGCGATCGGCCTCGGGCTCACCGACGTGCTCATGTTCGTGGGCGTCACCGTGCTGAACATCGCCTACCAGCTCACGAAGGTGCTCGCGACCTTCTGCGTGACGTGGTACAACTTCTTCACGCGCAAGAAGTTCCTCTCCACCACCGAATAGCCCGCGCGGCGACGCGCGCCCGCACACCCTTTTACGCGCAAAGCGGCGTCGAGAACACCTCGGCGCCGCTTTTGATTTCCCAGATTGGGCGAAAGGGAGTGCGGCGGCCACCTTGGACCGCCTACGTCGCGTAGCCGAGGCGCCCCCTGCGCCCGGCGATCGTATCGTACACCGTCCGCCCGCCCTCGCGGAAGGCCTTGAGGCGCCCGGTCGCGTACCAC
>NZ_NFIE01000022.1:0-33473 GCF_002161605.1 [Collinsella] massiliensis
TCGGGTCTCCCCTCCGTGCGCCTCGCGGTATCCGGTTCCCAAGGTACGCGCCGGCGCGGCTCTCGCTCGGCCGCGCGGCAAGGAGATATAATGCCAGAAATCCCGGCGGGCGCAAGCGGGGATGCTCGGCTACACATCTCCTACACAATTCGGAGGTTTCTGCTGAGCGCCCACAGATGCTCACATGCATAGTATATCGAACGTTTTCCCTGCTTAGAAGGCGTGCTCGACTACGATCAGCGCGAGCAAGCCTTCCCTGCTCCGTCATTCATCGTGTGTGCATCCCTGCTCTTTGACGCTCCACCCTGCTCAAATCTTTTTTCTCTAGGCTCGAATCGACCGCGCGCTCTCGATACTTCTTGGCAACGCATCCTATATAGATGCGATCGCATCGCTCGGTCCACGGTCATCATCGGCTCGCTGCTTCGGCACCCAACCAGAGGCTTGAGTTCATCCCTCTCTATAGATGCTTCACGACACCCTGCGAACGCTCCTATATATGTGAGATAGGGCGCGCCGGCTTCCATATACGGACGCGCGTCGGTTCCCCGAGCGCGCGACATACAAAAAAGGCGCCGGTTTCCCAGCGCCTTCTTCATTCAGGTTGTTCGCGAGGAACTTAGGCCTCGAGCGCCTTCTTGGCGATCGCGGCGAGCTCATTGAAGCTCTCGATGTCCTCGTAGGCCATCTGCGCGAGCACCTTGCGGTCGAGCTCGATGCCGGCAACCTTGAGGCCGTGCATGAACTGCGAGTAGGAGATGTCGTTCATGCGGGCGGCGGCGTTGATGCGCTGGATCCAGAGGCTGCGGATCTCGCGCTTCTTGACGCGGCGATCGCGGTACTGGTACTGGAGCGAGTGCTGCACCTGCTCCTTGGCGTGCTTGTAGGTGCGGGAGGCAGCGCCGTAGTAGCCCTTGGCCTGCTTCAGGATGGTGCGATGGTGCTTACGGGCGTTGAGAGCGCGCTTCACACGTGCCATATCAGATCAACTCCTAGAGATTCGTGACTCGATGGGTGGGTATTCGACGTTACGCGAGGCGCGAGATGACGGTCTTGCGGTCGGCGCTGGAAACCTCGCCCTCCTGGCGGAAGTTGCGCTTGCGCTTCGTGGTCTTCTTGGTGAGGATGTGGCTCTTGAATGCCTTCGCGCGCATGAGCTTGCCGGTACCGGTGGTGCGGAAGCGCTTCTTGGTGCCGCTGTGCGACTTCATCTTAGGCATGATCTCTCCTTATCGCGTGCCTGATAGAAACTAGTTCTCTTTGCTATCGCTCTTCTCGGGCTTCTCATCGAAAGCGCCCTTGATGGGAGCGAGGAGCATCAACATGTTGCGACCCTCGAGCTTGGGCTGCGACTCAACCGTGGCGTAGGGCTTCAGGTCCTCCGCGAGGCGCTCGAGCACGTTGAGACCCTGCTCGGGGTGCGCCATCTCGCGGCCACGGAACATGATCGTGACCTTTACGCGCGCGCCCTTCTTGAGGAAGCGCAGCACGTGGCCCTTCTTGGTCTCGTAGTCGCCCACGTCGATCTTCGGACGGAACTTCATCTCCTTGACCTCGACGCGGGACTGGTTCTTGCGCGCCTGCTTCGCCTTCATGGCCTGCTGGTACTTGAACTTGCCGTAGTCCATGACGCGGCAGACCGGAGGATCGGCGTTCGGGGCGATCTCGACGAGGTCGAGGCCCTGCTCGTCAGCTACGCGCTGCGCATCACGGATGCCGAAGAGACCCAGCTGCGAGCCATCGACTCCGATCAGGCGGCACCGAGTCGCGGTGATCTCGTCGTTGATGCGCGTGTCATCGTGCTTAGCTATTTTCGGTTCCTCCTTAAAAAGATAAGAGCCCGGTGCCAAGACAGCGACCGGGCTCACAGAGCGAAGTGACGGCGATAAGCCGAGACGTCTTCTGTTGTGACCAGACAGCTGCTCAAGGCGCCGAAAGGTGGGGGCGGGTGCCCCGCTTTGGGCATTGCGACGCAATGCGGGTTGCATGATAGCACGAACGCAGCCGCTCCATGACATCGCCATGAAAGATGGTGCCCGAGGCGAGGGTCGAACTCGCACGCTGTTGCCAGCGCCAGATTTTGAGTCTGGTGCGTCTGCCAATTCCGCCACTCGGGCAGATGCCTGCGCGGTGCGATGCGACTATCAAGCCGTGCTATCGTACCACAAAACCGTGCAGGGTCGGGGGTGTTTTATCGACCGGGCGCGGGGCGCGGACACAAGGAGCGCGGCACGCTGGGGCTCCCCCGGTGGTCGGGGCGCCGCCGGGCGCTAGCTGAGCCAGCGGTGGTCCTGGTCGTCGTCGTTGCGCACGATCGAGATCTTCACCTTCCCCAAAAGCACGAGCACCACGAGGATGACGAGCACGATGGGGATGAGCTTGAGCGCGCCGACGAAGAGCACGCCCAGGAAGGACAGGATGACCGAGATGATCGCCGACGCGATGAGCAGGATGATGAACAGGTAGAGACAAGACATTCGGGCACCTTTCGCTCGCTCGTGCACAGGATACCCCTTCGGTGCGCTTCCGCTCAGGGGCATCGATATGAAAAAGGCTCCGAGAACGGAGCCTTCACGATTCTATGGTGCGGGCGAAAGGACTTGAACCTTCACGGGGTTGCCCCCATATGGACCTGAACCATACGCGTCTGCCAATTCCGCCACGCCCGCATGGAGTTCGGCACTTGCCGAAGCGCGGTTCATCTTACCCTAGCGGGCACGCCCGCGCAAGCCCCCTCGGGAAAAAAGCTGCCGACGCAGGCGGTTGGGCCGGCACGGGATGCCGCGGCGTCCGGGGCGCGGGGCTGTGCCCGCGCACGGCGTACCTAGTCCGCGAGCGCCTCGAGCAGGGATCGCTCAGCGGCATCGCGACCCACCCCGGTGAGGAACGGGACGCCGCTCACGTACGGGCAGGCAAGGCCGCTCGGCGCGACCGTCGTGGCCACGAGCACGTCGGCGTCCGCGCACGCATCGGCCGCCTCCGAGATGGCGCACTGCACGATCTCGTAGCCGCCCGCAAAGCCGTGCTCGTCGAGCAGGGCCGTGACCTTGCGCGCGACCGCCGTCGAGGTGGCGATGCCCGAGCCGCAGGCCAACACGATCTTCTTCATGGAGATGCTCCTCTCCCCCTATGCGATGGGTTGTCCGCGCGGGCGCATGAGCCCGCGACGTACGGCAAGCATACCATGCGGGTGCGCACCGATGGCGCGGCGTCGAGGCGCAGAGATTCCGCCGGCCGCGCAGCGCCGTGCGATGGAGCGCGGGCATCTTCTGCTAGACTATGCAGCCATGGGGGCGTGGCGGAATTGGCATACGCAGGAGACTTAAAATCTCTCGCCTTCGGGATTGTGGGTTCGAGTCCCACCGCCCCTACCACACGTTAGAAATGATAAAAACCAGCCTGTCTGGATTTTATCATGCAAGCGCGGGCGTCCAGCCCACCACGGGGGTCTCGCCGCGCAGCGTCTCATCCACCGTCGCCACAACGCCCGCGAGTAGGCTGCTCTCGCTCACCGTGAGCGCGCGGTAGCCGCCGGAGCGCATGAGCTCGCGAATGATGACGCTCCCCGCGAGCATCATGGGCGCGCGCTTCGCCTGCATGCCCTTGAGCTGCATGATCTGCGCGACGGTGAGCCCCTGCATGCGCCCGAGCTGGCGCTCGACCGCATCGAGCGTGAGCTCGCGCAGATGCACGAAATCCGAATCATATGGCACGAGCTCGTGCTCGAGCGCGACGAGCGTGGTCACCGTGCCACCCACCGATATGAGGCGCGCGGGAAGCTCGCCCAGCCCCGACCAATAGGTCGCGAACTGGTCGTATGCCCAGCGCGCGGCGGCGTCGAGCTCGGATGCCGCCGGGGGATCGGCGGTGAAGAAGCGGTCGGTGAGGCGCCGGCAGCCGATGTTGAAGGAGTGCACGCGCTCGAGCTCGAGCGCCGCGGCATCCGGAAGATAGGAGCCCACGACGATCTCGGTCGAGCCGCCGCCGGGGTCGGCGACCGCAATGCGCTCACCGGGGAAGTCGTGCGCGACACCGTAGAACGTGAGGCGCGCCTCGACCTCGCCGGGAATGACCTGCGGGATGAAACCGAGGGCTGCGAGCCTGTCCAGGAGCTCGTCCGCGTTCGACGCGTCGCGCGCCGCGCTCGTGAGGGTGACGCACGTCGCCGCAGCGCCGAACGCCCGCGCCTCCTCAGCGAACTGCGCGCACGCCGCCTCGACGCGCTCGATGGCCGCCGCGTCGAACGCGCCGGACGCATCCACGCCCCTGCCCATGTCGGTGATGATCGAATGCTTGGTCAGCTCGACGATGCGGCCGTCGCGCACGCGCGCGAGCGCCAGCCGCGACGAGACCGTCCCCAGATCGACGGCGGCGATGCGCACGCAATCGTCCATCCCCTGCTGGTCAGCCATGGATCCCTCCGTATCCGTCGTCAATCGCCCGTGGACGCGACCGTCTGCCCCTCGACGCCCTGGTAGAAGAACACGGCGTCGAGCAGCTTGATGTACCAGGGCGCTTCTTCCGCCGCCGCTTGCTCGGCCTGCTCGACCTCGGACGACGTGCCCGTCGCATCCTTCTCGTCGGTGTCCTCGGGGTCGATGCCCGTCACGGTGACCGCGTGCTCCCCGGGCAAGACGAGCCCCAGGTCCTCGCGGGCGATGTCCTCGATGCCCTCGGTGGAGAGCAGGTGGTTGACATCGTCCTCGAGCCCCTTGTTGTAGTCGTTTCTCACCTCGAGCTGGCGCTCGAGGATGTCGCCCGTTCGGTACGCCGCGTAGAGGTCGCGCACCGGGAAGTAGACGCTGATCGCGACCGCGAGGGCGATGAGCCCGTAGAACGCGTAGCGCGCAGGTCCGGTCGTGAACTGGTAGACCGCCTGCACGGCGCGGTTATCCGCCGCATAGCGCATGAAGCCCGAGGTGCGGTGGCTTCCCCGGCGTGTCGCCCCGCTGCCCGCGCGCTCGCTGCTGCGGGCAGCGCCCCGGGTACCCGTCGCCGCGGCGCGCCCGGAGGCCCGCCGCGAGGAGCGGTCGCCACCCTCCCGCGCGCGGGAGGCGGAGGGTCGGTTGTTGCTTTCGCTTGCCATGATGCGCCTTGTACGGTTGAGGTGTGTTTTGCGCGATACCATAAGGGTACACCACGGCCGCGAGCTGCCTTCGCAGAATTTCCGGGCACACGCGAACATCGTACGCCCGCGCGTGCCCGGTACCTCACGCTAGCGCTTGACGTTGAACGCCTTCCAGCCGGCGTATTCGGCCGAGGTGTAGAGCTCGTCCTCGATGCGTAGCAGCTGGTTGTACTTCGCCACGCGGTCGGAGCGGCAGGGCGCGCCCGCCTTGATCTGGCCGGCGTTCGTCGCCACGGCGATGTCCGCGATGGTCGCGTCCTCCGTCTCGCCCGAGCGGTGGCTCACGATGCACGCGTACCCGGAGCGCTTCGCCAGCTCGATGGCCTCGAGCGCCTCGGTGAGCGACCCGATCTGGTTCACCTTGACGAGGATGGCGTTCGCGGCGCCCAGCTCGATGCCCTTCTTCAGGCGCTCGGTGTTCGTGACGAAGAGGTCGTCGCCCACGAGCTGCACGCGATCGCCCAGGCGCTCCGTGAGCTTCACCCAGCCGTCCCAGTCCTCCTCGGCGAGGCCGTCCTCGATGGAGATGATGGGGTAGGTGTCGACGAGCTTCTCCCAGTAATCGATCATCTCATCGGTCGTGAGCTCGCGGCCCTCGCCCTTGAGGGCGTACACGCCGCGCGCGGCATCGTAGAGCTCCGTGGTGGCGGGATCCATCGCGATCATGAAATCGCTTCCCGGCGTATAGCCGGCGGCCTCGACGGCGCGCATGATGTAGCGCAGCGGCTCCTCGTTCGTCGCCAGGTCCGGCGCGAAGCCGCCCTCGTCGCCCACGCCCGTGCTGTGGCCGTCCTCCTTGAGCAGGGACTTGAGGGTGTGGTAGACCTCGGCGCACCAGCGCAGCGCCTCGGCGAAGGTGGGCGCGCCCACCGGCATGATCATGAACTCCTGGAAGTCGACGTTGTTGTCGGCGTGCACGCCGCCGTTCAGGATGTTCATCATGGGCACGGGCAGGACATGGGCGTTGACGCCGCCCAGGTAGCTGTAGAGCTCGAGGCCGGAGGACTGCGCCGCCGCGCGCGCCGTGGCGAGCGACACGCCCAGGATGGCGTTCGCGCCGAGGCTGCCCTTATCGGACGTGCCGTCCACCGCGATGAGCGCGGCGTCGAGCGCGCGCTGGTCGCAGGCGTCCATGCCGATGACCGCCTCCGCGCACTCCTTGTTCACGTGATCCACGGCGTGCTTCACGCCCTTGCCCTGGTAGCGCTGGGCGTCGCCGTCGCGGAGCTCGACCGCTTCGAACGCGCCCGTCGAGGCGCCGGACGGCACCATGGCACGGCCGAACGCGCCGTCGTCGAGCGTCACCTCCACCTCGACCGTAGGGTTACCGCGTGAATCGAGCACCTCGCGACCGTAGACATCGATGATCTCACTCATGGGGACTCCTCCCATTCGAATGTTGGCGGCCACAGCATGCGGGCGCGGCGGAATGCCCGCCTGCGGCCCGCGCGCCGGTTAGCCGTTGCTAACTCAAAGGAGTATGCCCATTTCGCCCCGGCCGTAACACGGGGAAGATGGAGAATCGGAGGTGGCGGCTTGCCAAACGCGCCACACGCCCCACCCAGGCACCGGTGATAAAAAGGTGTCTGACACCAGATTATCACTCGGCGGCTTTGACCTCGTCCCAGAGGCGGTTGAGTTTCTCGGTGGAAAGCGCCTCGACCGTGGTGCCGCGCTCGTAGGCGAGCTCCTCGACCGCCTCCCACCGCGCGCGGAACTTCATGGTGCTCGCGCGCAGGGCGCTCTCGGCATCGATGCCCTCGCGCCGTGCGACGTTCACGAGCGCGAACAGCATGTCACCGAACTCCATCTCGCGCTCAGAACTGCCCGGCTCCTCGCGCTCGAACTCGGCGCGCTCGGACGCCACCTGCGCCCACACGTCCTCGACCGTCTCCCACTCGAAGCCCACGGCAGCGGCCTTGCGCGAGACCTTCTGCGCCTGCATGAGCGCGGGCAGCGCGCGGGGCACGCCGTCGAGGAGCCCCTTCGGACGCGCCGCGCCCGCCGCGGCCGCCTCGGCATCCCCCTGCGCCTTCTCGGCGAGCTTCACCTCGTCCCAGATGCCGAGCACCTCATCGGCGTCCCGGGCACCGGCGTGCTCGCCGAACACGTGCGGATGCCGGCGCACGAGCTTCTCATCGAGGCCGCGCACCACGTCATCGATGGTGAAGGCACCCTCGTCCGCCGCGATCTGCGCATGGAGCATGACCTGCATGAGCACGTCTCCCAGCTCCTCGCACAGGTGCGCGTCGTCTTCCTCCTCGATGCAATCGACCGCTTCGTAGGCCTCCTCGACCATGTTCTTCGCGATGGAGGCATGCGTCTGCTCGCGGTCCCACGGGCAGCCGTCCGGCTGGCGCAGCCGCCAGATGGTCTCGGTGAGCGCGTCGAAGGCATCGCGGGCATCGGCGCGCGTCGAGCGGTCGCGGCGCTGGGGCGCTTCGGTTTCCGACATGGCTTATGCCTCCTCGAGCACGACGTTGCGGAACGCCTCGGCAAGGGGCTTGCCGCTCTCGTAGATGCCGAAGCTGTGGGAGCCGTCCTTGGGGATGCCCACGCTGCCGGGGTTGAATGCCCAGATGTCGGGACGCTCGGGCACGGGCTCGTTCACCTTCACATGCGTGTGGCCGTACACGAGAGCGGAATCCGCGGGCAGAGCGGGCAGGTTATCGACGCTGTTCTGGAAGCCCGCACCGAAGATGTGCCCGTGCGTGAAGAAGAGCGTGCGTCCCGCATCGTCCACGAGCTGCGCGTAATCGCCCATGCAGGGGAAGTCGAGCACCATCTGGTCCACCTCGGCCTCGCAGTTGCCGCGCACGGCGATGAGCACGCCCTCCTGGGCAAGGCCGTTCAGCAGCGGGATGACGCGCTTGGGATCGTAGTCACGGGGCAGGTCGTTGCGCGGGCCGTGGTACAGCAGGTCGCCGAGGAGCACGATGCGGTCGGGCTGCTCGGCGTCGATCGCGCGGACGAGGCGCTCCGCCCAATACGCGGAGCCGTGGATATCGGATGCGATGATGATCTTCATGATGATGCCCTTTCTGCGCCGATTCGGGCGCGCGTCGCCTCTGGTTCGATTATGCCAGAGCGGGCGCGGGGCGGGCGCGGGGCGCGCCGCGCGTCGTTTTTTTGCGCTTTGAGACGAAAAAGTGGTGGCCAAATTCAGATATGCACGATTGCCTTAGGCATGCGCCCCGCTTGCCCGCGTGGCTCGCACGTGAATCCTGGGCTTTTGCCGGTCGCTTGAGCAGAATCGACCTCCGGACGGCTTGATATGGTGCTTCCGGAGACTCTCAGGCGCGAACGAATCGTGCATATCTGAACTACACCACCATTTTTTGGGAAAGGCGGAGCGATTTTGCCCGCGGCGCGCGATTACCGCACGGGCAGCTGGGCGCGCACCGCCTCCATGACGGCCTGAAGCGGCAGGCCGGTGCGGCGAGCGATGGCAGCGGCGTCCTCGTACTCGGGCGCCGTGCGGCGCGAACCATCCGGGAGGGTGACCTCCTTCACGCGCGCCGCGCCCCAAGGGGTTTGGACGGACACCTCCCTGCGCTCGAGCACCGAGCGGTCGCACGGCCAACGACGGATACCGATCGTCGTCGTCTCGGCAAAGATGATGCCCTCGAGGCACTCGACGTCATCCGGCAGGGCGATGACCTGCAGCTGCCAGGCCGGTCGCCCCTTCTTGGTGAACACGGGTACCCAGTGCACCTCGCGCGCGCCGGCCTCGCGCAGCCGATCCGCAGCATAGGCGAGCACCTCCCCCGAGGCGTCATCGATATCGCACTCGAGGCGGACGACCGCGCCGTGCGCGGCGGCATCGACCGTCGGCTCGCAGGGCGCGGCGGGAACGCGCCCGTCATCTGGCAGCTCCTCGATGATGAGGGCGCGCAGGATGCTCGGACGCTCGTAGGCGCGCTTGCCCGCGCCGAGGCCGACAGCGCGGACGCGGAAGCGCGCGGGCAGCTCGGGCTCGGCACCGAGGGCGGCGACGATCGCGGCTCCGGTCGGCGTCACGAGCTCGCCCTCCACCTCGCAGATGGAGAGCGGCAGGCCATGCCGCTCCGCGATGTTGAGCGTCGCGGGCACCGGCACGGGAATGATGCCGTGCTGGCAGCGGATGGTGCCGCGCCCGTCCACGAGCACCGGGACGATGGCGCGGTCGATGTCGAGGTCGTCGAGGGCGACGGCCACGGCGACGATGTCGACGATGGAGTCGACGGCGCCGACCTCGTGGAAATGCACCTCATCAAGGGCGACGCCATGGGCCTTCGCCTCGGCGTGGGCGAGGATGTCGACCATGCGGTGCGCGAGGTCGCGGGCGCGGGGCGTGAGGGCGCCCGCGTCGATGATCGCGTCGAGATCGGCCGGCCCGCGATGGACGTGAGGATGGGCGTGGCTATGCGTGTGGTCACGTTGGTGGTCGTGGGGATGATCGTGGCCGGCACCAGGGTCGTGATGGTGGCCCTGGCCAGCGCCGTGATCGTGATGGTGATCGTGGCCTGCCCCGTGGTCGTGCTCATGACCATGCTCATGCCCGTGCACCGCAGCGTCCTCATGACCGTGCCCGTGCAGGTAGCCCATATCGTGGTCGTGGTTCTCGAGCCCCGGCGCCAGCACCACGTCGAAATCGCAGCAATCGAGCCCCGCCTTCGCGACGCGGCCGATGCGCACCTCGTAGCCGTCGAGCGGCAGGCTCGCGAGCGCCGCGCGCATCACATCCTCGCGTGCACCGAGGTCGAGCAGGGCGGCGACCATCATGTCTCCGCTGATGCCGCAGGTGCAATCCAAATACAAGGTCTTTCCCATAATTCCCCCTCGAACGAAGCCCGCAGGTCGCGCCGGCCGACGCGATCGCGCGATCAGGACGCCTTCCCCGGCAGATGGTTGATGAGCGATGCCTGGTACGCCGCGCCGAAGCCGTTGTCGATGTTCACGACCGAGACCCCGCTCGCGCAGCTGTTCACCATCGCGAGAAGCGCCGTGAGGCCGCCGAGGTTCGCCCCGTACCCCACGCTCGTGGGCACGGCGATGACCGGGCAGGCGGCGAGCCCGGCGACGACGCTCGGCAGCGCCCCCTCCATGCCCGCGATGGCCACGATCACCTGGGCGCGTGCGATCTCGTCCGCATGGCGCAGGAGCCGATGGATCCCGGCCACGCCGGCGTCGCGCACGCAGCGCACGCGGTTGCCCAGAAAGCGCGCCGTGAGCTCCGCCTCGGCCGCGACCGCACCGTCGCTCGTGCCGGCGGTGATGATGAGGATCTCGCCGTTGCCGTCGGGCTCGGGCAGCTCGCCCGCCACGGCGGCGCGCGCCTCGGCATGATAGGCCAGCGCACAGCCGAGCGCCTCGAGCGCGCGGTGCTTCTCGGCGTCGAGGCGCGTTACCAGGATGCGCTCCTGCCCGGAGGCGCGCATCGCCCGGACGATCCCGGCGATCTCCTCGGGGCGCTTGCCCTCGCCGTAGACGACCTCGGACACGCCCGTACGCAGGCCGCGGGCCACATCGACCTGGGCGTAGCCGACGTCGGCCACGGCATCGAGCCGCACGCGCTCGGCGAGCTCATGGGCGGACAGCTCGCCCGCCGCCACCGCGCGCGCGAGCGCTTCCAGATCTGATGCATCCATGGTGTTCCCTCCTCGCTTACGGCATCCTATGGTAGCAGCTCGCCTATAATCTGGTACCAACCAACGGCTCGCCGCGCGGCGGCGGGCACGACCTTCCAAGGAGCTCCCATGAGCACGCATGATGAACTCGATACCCAGCGCGACGACTTCGAAGACGAGACTGGCGGCGAGCCCCGCGGCACGGGCGCCGCGCTGCCCATCGCCTGCCTCGTGCTCTGCGTCGTCGGCGCGCTGATCGGCTACTACCTCCTCTGGATCGCCGGGGCGATCATGCTCTTCGCGAGCATCGTCTGCGGCGTCCTGGCGCTCCGCCGCCATGCCCCGTACCGCTGGATGGCGATCGCGGGCATCGTGCTCAGCGTCATCGCGCTCATCTTCGCGGCAGCGGTCATCAGCGTCATCTTCTTCCAGGCGCAGCAGATGAACGAGCTGCTCGCGGCCGCGTAGGCACGCCGCGCGGCGAAACATGATAAAACCCAGACAGGCTGGTTTTTATCATGCGTGCACCCCGCGCGTGGGCAGGAGCGCCTAGAGGAGCGCCGCCTCCCATGCAGCCTCTTTGAACCCCACGAGCACGGTGTCGCCCGCGACGACGATGGGGCGCTTCACGAGCATGCCGTCCGTGGCGAGCAGCGCGCGGGCGTCGTCCTCCGCCATGCCCGCATCGAGCATGGCCTTCACGCCGAGCTCGCGGTACTTCATGCCGCTCGTGTTGAAGAAGCGGCGGAGCGGCAGGCCGGAGCGCGCCTGCCAGTCCGCGATCTCATCTGCCGTGGGGTTGTCCTCGACGATATGGCGGTCCGTGTACGCGATGCCGTGGTCGTCGAGCCAGCGCTTCGCCTTCTTGCAGGTGGAGCAGGGCGGGTACTCGATGAACAGGACGGGCTCGGATGCGGCCATGGTTCCTCCTCTGGCGTGGTACGCTAGCAGTCGGTATGAGATTACCACGCCGAGGGAGGAACCATGGCCGCCTTGCACATCAAGCCCTTCGATTGCCATACGCACACGCGGTTCTCCGACGGCGCGTCGACGTTCGCGGAGAATGTCCGCGCGGCTGCCGCGAAGGGGTGCCGTGTGCTCGTCTCGACCGACCACCTCACCCTGCCGGCGAGCATGGATCCCACGAGCGCCTGCCCGGTAGCCGAGGCCGACCTGCCCGCGCACCGGCGTGCGTTCGAGGCCGCGCGCGAGCTCGCGCACGAGATCGCCCCGGGGCTGGAGCTCGTCTACGGCTTCGAATGCGACTGGTACGAGGGCTGCGAGCCCTTCGTGGAGCAGTGGAGCGCCGGCGCGGTGGTGCGGCTCGGGAGCGTGCATTGGATCGGCGACCCCGGCGACATCGCGGCGGGCGCAGCGCGGCGGCGCGCGGACGGCCAGGGCTGGGAGGATGTCGCCGCGGCGGCGAGTGCGCCGGGCAGCGGCTGCGGGGCGATCGACGACCCCGACGACATGCATGTCTGGCGCGAGCTCGGCCCGGACGAGGTCTGGCGGCGCTACGCGCGCACCTGGTGCCGCGCCTGCGAGAGCCCGCTCGCTTTCGACGTGATGGCCCACCCCGACCTCGCGATGCGTTTCTCGAAGGAGGGCTGGGCGCCGACGATCGACCTCGCGCCGCTCTGGGATGAGATGGTCACCTGCGCACGCGATACGGGACGGCGCGTCGAGCTCTCGACGGCGGCGCTCCGCAAGGGCATCGGCGACTACTACCCCGCCCAAGGCCTGCTCGAGCGCTTCGCGCGGGCGGGCGTGCCCCTCGCCATGGGGTCGGACGCGCACCGGGCGGAGGATGTCTGCTGGGGGTTCGAGGATGCCGTCGCGCACGCCTACGCCGCCGGGTACCGCAGCGTGGACATGCCGCACGCGGACGGCAGCTGGGAGACGATCGAGCTCGCGTAGAGCCTGGGCGCGGGGGTCTCGTCACGCGGTCTCACCGCTGAGGGCGCCAGGGCTGCCGGCGCACGGCACCACGCCAGGCGCCGCGCTCAGTGCCGGCGCGCGTCGAGCTCGCCCGCGAGCTCCTCGAGGGTGATGCCGTAGCGCTCGAGCACCACGAGCAGGTGGTAGACGAGGTCGCCCGCCTCGTAGCGGATATGGTCGTGGTCGTGGTCCTTCGCCGCCATGACCACCTCGCACGCCTCCTCCACGACCTTCTTGAGCAGGCTGTCCTCCTTGCCGGTGAGCAGGCGCGCCGTGTAGCTCTCCTCCGGCGACGCCGTGCGCCTATCGTGGATGACCGCCGCGAGCCCGGTAATCGTCGCGCCGATGTCCCCGTCGTGCACGTTCGCGGTTCTCTCGCCCATATGCCCCTCCCCTAGTCCAGCCGATTGAAGAAACAGCTACGCGCTCCCGTGTGGCACGCCGGGCCGGGGGAGTCCACCTTCACGAGCAGCGTGTCGCCGTCGCAGTCCGCCCAGAGCTCGCGCACCTGCTGCATGTTCCCGCTCGTGGCGCCCTTGTTCCACAGCTCACGGCGGCTGCGGCTCCAGAACCAGGTCGTGCCCGTCTCGAGCGTGAGCGCGAGCGATTCGGCGTTCATCCACGCGACCATGAGCACCTCGCCGGTGTCCCACTGCTGCACCACGCACGGGATGAGCCCGTGCGCATCGAACTTCAAGCTGTCTACCTGCATCGATTCTCCCCTATCGCTCATCTCTCGCCCATCTGGATCGGGGCGCGGCGCGCCGTCTCCGCCGGTGATAAAAAGGTGACTGACACCAAATTATCACTGGCACCGAATGATCACGTGAAGTCGAGGCGGACGGGGATGCCCTGCGCCGCCATGTACTCCTTCACCTCGCGGATGGAGAACGTGCCGAAATGGAACACGCTCGCCGCGAGCACCGCATCGGCCTCGCCCTCGATGATGCCCTCGGCGAAATGCTCGAGCGTGCCCACGCCGCCCGACGCGATGACCGGGATGGGCACCGCGCGCGCCACGGCTCGGGTGAGCGCGAGGTCGAAGCCCTCCTTCGTGCCGTCGCGGTCCATGCTCGTGAGCAAGATCTCGCCCGCGCCGCGCCGCGCCGCCTCCTCGGCCCACGCGACGGCGTCGATCCCCGTGGGCGTGCGGCCGCCGGCGACGTAGACCTCCCAGCGATCTGCCCCGGGGGCGCCGGGCACACCCACGCGCTTCGCGTCGATCGCGCAGATCACTGCCTGGCTGCCGAACGCGCGCGCCGCCTGCGAGATGAGCGAGGGGTCGCGCACGGCCGCGGAGTTAAGCGAGACCTTGTCCGCCCCCGCCGCGACCATCTGCCGCATCCCCGCGAGGTCGCGGAAGCCGCCGCCCACGGTATAGGGTATGGAGAGCTCGCCCGCGGCGCGCGCAGCCATGTCGATCGTCGTGGCGCGGTCATCGCTCGTCGCGGTGATGTCGAGGAAGACGACCTCGTCCGCGCCCGCGCGGTCATAGGCCGCGGCGAGCTCCACGGGGTCGCCCGCGTCGCGCAGGGCCACGAAGTTCACACCCTTCACGACGCGCCCGTCCTTCACATCGAGGCAGGGTATCACGCGCTTGGTCAGCATGCGGCACCCCCTTCCCGGGCGGCGTCGAGCGCCTCGCCCACCGTGAAGACGCCCTCGTAGAGGGCGCGCCCGGTGATGGCGCCCTCGATGACGCCGTCGCCGAGGGCCGCGAGCGCGCGGATATCGTCGAGCGAGGAGATGCCGCCGGACGCGACCACCGGGAAGCCGGCGATGCGCGCGACCCGGCGGTACGCCTCCGCGTCGATGCCCGTGCGCATGCCGTCGCGCGCGATGTCGGTGAACACGAGGTGCTTGAAGCCGAGGCCGGCGAGCTCGCCCACCACGTCCTCGACCGAGCGCGCGGCGCCCTCGCGCCAGCCGTTGACGCGCACCTCGCCCGCGCGCGCCGCGACGTCGGCTACGAGCAGGTCGCCGAACGCCTGCGCGGCGACCTCGGCGAAGCCCGGCTCGCGCACGAGCACGGTGCCGAGCGCGATGCGCTTCGCGCCGAGCGCGGCGAGCTCGTCGATGCGCGCGAGCGAGCGCACGCCGCCGCCGATGTCGACGGACAGGCCCTCGATGGAGCAGATGGCGCTGATGGCCTCGGTGTTCGCCGCGCGCGCCGCCTCGTCCTCCTCGAGCGCCGCCGAGAGATCCACCACATGGACCCACGTCGCGCCGGCCTCGGCGAAGGCGCGCGCCTGGGCCGCGGGATCATCCGAATACACCTTCATGTGGGCGCGGTCGCCGCGCTCCAAGCGCACGACCTTGCCCGCCACGAGGTCGATGGCGGGAAAGAGGATCATGCCCGCCCCTCCTTTCGCGCGGTGACGATGCGAACGAAGTTGCGCAGGATCTCGAGGCCGTGCGCCGAGGATTTCTCGGGGTGGAACTGGCAACCGAAGATGTTGCCGCGCCACACCACCGAGGCGAACGCGCGCGCGTAGAAGGTGCGCGCCGCGACGTCGTCCTCGGAAACGTCCCCGTCGAGCGCATAGGAATGGGTGAAGTAAAGGTTCGCCCCCTCGGCGAACCCCGAGAGCAGCGGGCACGTGCGGCCCGCGGGCGCGAGGTGCACCTGGTCCCAGCCCACGTGCGGTACCTTGAGCCGGACGGACGGCAGCAGCGTGCACGACCCGGGCAGCACGCCCAGGCCGCGCACCCAGCGCCGGCCGTCCGCTTCGAACACCGCGGCGGGCGCGAGGCCGGAACCGGCGGCGTCGGGCGCGCTCACCAGGGGCGCGTCTTCGGGCACGCCCTCGTCCCCGCGCTCGAAGAGGAGCTGGAGCCCCAGGCAGATGCCCAGGAACGGCGTCCCCTCCCCGCCGGCGAGCGCCTCGATGACGGCCGCGTCCTGGCCGCTTGCATGCATGAAGTCGATGGCGTCGAAGAACGAACCCACGCCGGGGAGCACGATGCCGTCCGCCCGCCGGATGGCGGCGGGGTCGTCCGTCACGAGCGCCTCGGCACCCGCCCGGGCGAGCCCGCGCGCGACGCTCGACAGGTTCCCCTTGTGGTAGTCGATGACCGCTATCGTCGGAATGCTCGCCACGCGCGGCTCCTTTCAAACGCTTCCGTCCGGTACGGCGAAGGTGCCCGGCACCATGCGACCGGGATGGGTTGGTTGGAACACGTCCCCAACCAACCCCTACAGGCTGCCCTTGGTGGAGGGCACGCCACGCACGCGCGCATCCTGCTCGCAGGCGAAGCGCATCGCGCGGCCGACGGCCTTGAACGCCGCCTCGATGATGTGGTGCGCGTTCTCGCCGGCGAGCTCGCGCACATGCAGCGTCACGCCCGCGTCGCGCGCGAACGCGTAGAAGAACTCCACCGCGAGCTCCGTGTCGAAGTCCCCCACGCGCGGGGTGGGCAGCGGCAGGTCGCAATAGGCCTGGCCGCGGCCGGAGATGTCGACCGCCGCCATGACGAGCGTCTCGTCCATGGGGATGGCGACGTCGGCGAAGCGCTTGATGCGCTGCTTGTCGCCGAGCGCCTGGGCGAACGCCTGCCCGAGCACGATGCCCGTGTCCTCGACGGTGTGGTGCGCGTCGACCTCGGTGTCGCCGAGCGCCTCGACCTTGAGGTCGAAGAGGCCGTGGCGGGCGAAGGCGTTGAGCATGTGGTCGAAGAACGGCACGCCGGTCGTGATGTCGCAGGCACCGTGGCCATCGAGCGAGAGCGAGAGCGTGATGTCGGTCTCTCCCGTCACGCGCTGGACGGTCGCCGTGCGCGCGCTCGCCGAGAAGAGGTCGTCCAGACCGGCGCTCGTGCGCGCGGCGCTCTCCGTCGCCGTGGCCGCCGATGTCGCGGCGAGGTCGCGGTGCTGCTTCTTGTAGATGGTCATGCGAGCTCCTCCTTCACGAGCGCGCCGAGGGCGGTGAGCACCTCGTCGTTCTCCGCGGGCGTACCGATGGTGATGCGCAGGCAGTCCATAAGACCCGGCGCCGCGCTGAAATCGCGCACCAAGATGGAATACTCGTCGCGCAGGCGCGTGCGGATGCGGCTCGCGCAGCCGGGCAGCCGTACGAGCAGGAAGTTGCCCGAGCTCGGCCAGACGCGCGCGCCCGCGGCGGTGCCGGCAAGCAGCTGCTCGATGCCTGTGTATACACGCCCGCGCTCGCGCTTGATCGTCGCGATGTCCTCGTCGAACGCCGCGCGCTCGCGCAGCGCCACGAGCGCGGCCGCCTGCGAGAGGACGTTCACGGAGTAGATCTGGCGCACGGCGGCGTAGACGTCGATGACATCCGGCGCGGCGATGATGTAGCCGCAGCGCACGCCCGCTTCCCCGAACGCCTTCGAGAACGTCCGGAGCACCACGAGGTTCGGGTGCTCGTCCAGAAGCGCGAGCGCGGAGGCGCCGGGTTCGGCGAACTTCATGTACGCCTCGTCCACCATCACGAGACCGGGGCAGGCATCGCAGAGCGCGGCGACGAGGTCGAGCGGCATGAGGTCGCCCGTGGGGTTGTTGGGCGAGGTCACGATCGCGAGGTTCGCCGCGCGCGCGGCCTCGACGAGCGCGGGACCGTCGGGCAGCATGGTCTCGGGGTCGCGGAACACCGTCGCGACCGAGGTCTGCAGCAGCTGCGCGAACTGCGCGTACTCGCTGAAATCGGGCGGGCAGGTGAGAACCGTGCGCCCGGCGCCGCCGAAGGCGAGCAGAAGGTTGAAGATCCCCTCGTCCCCGCCGTTGCACACGCAGACCTGCTCGCGCCGCACCCCGTGCCAGGCGGCGATCTCGTCGCGCAGCTCGTTCGACATCGCGTCCGGGTAGCGGTTGAGCGTGGCCTGCGCGAGCGCCTCATCGATATGCGCGCGCACCGCGGCCGGGATGCCGTAGGTGTTCTCGTTCGCCGAGAGGTTGATGCGCGTGGGCGAGAACATCGGGTCGTACGGCTCGGCGTCCACCAGGTGCGGCTGCACGAGTGCGCGCATGCGCTCGGATAACTCGATCATCATCCTATCGCTCCTCCCCTCGCACCGCCTGGTTCGGCGCGCCGGCGCCGCAGCCCGCAGCGATCACGGACGCGTCGTCGGCCGGCCAGGCGATGCCCGTCAGATCCTCGGAGGCGAGCGTGCCGGTGTCGACGGCGTCGGGCCCCTGAGCGAGCAGGCGGCGCCGCAGCCCCACCGAGAGCGCATGCGCCCACAAGCCCTCGCCCTCGGCGAGCTCCTGCGTGGCGGGCGCGTCGGCGAGCAGCCCCTCCGGTGTATAGCATACGACCGAGGAGCGCTTCTGGAAATCGGTGACGGACAGCGGGCTCGAGAAGCGCGCCGTGCCGCCCGTGGGGAGCGTGTGGTTGGGGCCGGCGACGTAATCGCCGAGGGGCTCGGAGCTCCACGCGCCCACGAAGATGGCGCCCGCGTTGCGGATGGAGCCGAGCAGGCCGAGGGCGTCGGCGCAATGGAGCTCGAGGTGCTCGGGCGCGATGGTGTTCACCGCGTCCACGGCGGCGGCGAGGTCGGCGGCCACCACGATGGTGCCCTCGTTGTCGAGCGAGGCGCGCGTGATGTCGCCGCGCGGGCTCTGGGCGATGAGCGCCTCGATGGCCTCCTGCACGCGCTGCGCGAAGGCGGCATCGCAGGTCACGAGGTAGCAGGCGGCGAGCGGGTCGTGCTCGGCCTGCGCCATGAGGTCGGCGGCGACGATGGCGGGCTCTGCCGTGGCGTCGGCGAGCACGCACACCTCGGAGGGGCCGGCAATCATGTCGATACCCACGTCGCCCGAGACGAGCTGCTTCGCGGCGGCCACGTAGGCGTTGCCGGGGCCGGTGATCACGTCGACGGGCGCTATGGATTCCGTGCCGTACGCGAGCGCGGCGATGGCCTGCGCACCGCCCACGGTGTAGATCTCGTCCACGCCGGCCACGGCCGCCGCGGCGAGCGTGTAGGGCGAGATGCCGCCCGTCGCCCCCGCCGCGTCGCGCTGCGGCGGCGTGACCATGACGATGCGCTCCACACCCGCGACCTTCGCGGGGATGACGTTCATGAGGACCGTGGAGGGGTACTGGGCGCGGCCGCCAGGGATGTACAGGCCGGCCGCCCGGACGGGCGTCACCTTCACGCCGAGGAGCGTGCCGTCTGCGCGCGTCGTGAACCACGACTGCTCGAGCTCGCGCGCGTGGAAGTCGCGGATCTGGCGCGCCGCCTTCTCGAGCGCCGCGCGGAACGGCTCGTCCACCGCATCGAGCGCGCCGTCGAGCACCTCCTGCGGCAGGCGCAGGCACCCGAGCTCGACACCGTCGAAGCGCTTGCTGTAGTCCCGCAGCGCCTCGTCGCCGCGGGCGCGCACGTCCGCCACGATGTCGCGGGCAGAGGCGACGACGGACTCCGGCAGCACGCCCTTGCGGATGAGCTGCGCGAGCTGGAGGCGCTCGCCGGGTTCGAGGACGATGGTCTTCATATGCGAATCTCCCGTCTGCGCGGCGCGGCGGATGCGCGGCGTCGGTGCAACCTGAAAGGGCGCACGGCGAGCCCGCGCGCCCTTGCTCATGATGTTCCGCCCAACTTTAGCATGCTAAAGCGTTCCGTACAAACGCTGCGCGCGGTCGGTTGCCTGCGTAACCGTCCTGCAACGCACGAGGTGAGTCATTGGGGACGGGTTCAATTGACTCACTGAGTCAATTGAACCCGTCCCCAATGACTCAAGAGCGTGGCCGAGCCATTTTTTTCATTGCGAGACCGAATTGTGGTGGTGGAATTCAGATATGCACGATTCAGGCTCGGGAAAGGTATCGCCGCGGCGCGCCGATGACGCGTGCGGCAGGATTGCAGCTGAGAAACCCCAGGATTCGGAAGGCCGGGCGACGCAAACCTCGTATGCGGCAACCCCCAGAGGCACCCTCCGGTCGTCTCAATCGTGCATATCTGAATTCCACCACCATTTTTCAGCGTCCGACATGAAAATCCCGTCCCGCATGCCCGGACGTTCAGCGCAATCGCACCCGCGCGCCCGCAGGATCCAACAACCAGGTCGAGCCTGAGTCAAACGAACCCGTCCCCATTGACTCACTGAGTCATTTGAACCCGTCCCCAATGACTCAGTGCTACCCTAGGGGTGACGGGAACGCCCTCGTAAGGAGGTTTGCATGACGAAGCTCATCCTCGACCTCGACACCGGCATCGATGACACCCTCGCGCTCGCCTATGCGCTCGCCTCGCCCGAGGCGGAGCTCATCGGCGTCACGGGAACGTTCGGCAACGTGACCGTCGAGCAAGGCGTCGCGAACGACCTCGCCCTGCTCGAGCTCTTCGGCCGCCCGGAGGTTCCCGTCTTCGCCGGCATCGACCACCCGAGCTGGGCAGACAGCTTCGAGGTCATGCCCGAGAGCGCCCGCTTCCACGGGGCGAACGGACTCAGCGGGGCGCGGGTGCCCGCCTGCGCGCACAGCTCGGTGCAGGCGACGAGCGCCGTCGACTTCATCATCGACGCCGTGCGCAGCCACGAACCCGACGAGCTCGTCATCGTCCCCACCGGCGCCTCGACGACCATCGCGGCCGCGCTCCAGGCGGCGCCCGACGTCGCCCGCCGCATGCACGTCGTGATGATGGGCGGCGCGCTCACGCAGCCCGGCAATGTCACCCCCTTCGCCGAGGCGAACGTCCTACAGGACCCCGAGGCGACGAACGCCCTCTTCGCAGCCGGCACCGACCTGACGATGGTCGGCCTCGACGTGACCACGCAGGTGAAGCTCACGCGCGCGCAGGCCGAGGAATTCCGTGCCACCGGCACGGCGACGGGCGCGTTCCTCTCCGACATGCTCACCTACTACATCGACGTCACCGAGGAGGCGCATCCCACGGGCGTTCCGGGCTGCAACCTGCATGACCCGCTCGCCGTGGCGGCGGCGCTCGACCCCGGCCTCGTCGGCACCTTCACCTGCGACCTCATGGTCGAGACCGAAGGCGCCGGACGCGGACGCACCATCGGCGACCCGGCGCGCGTCACCTGCCCGAGCGGCCGCTCGCGGGTCGCGCTCACCGTCGATGCGGAGCGCTTCGTTGAGCGCTTCATGGAGCGCACGCTCGCGCTCGTGCGCCGCTGCGCATAGATCCACCCTCGACCATCTGGAAAGGAAGCGCCATGAGCCGCGTCATCGT
The DNA here is from genome assembly GCF_002161605.1 of [Collinsella] massiliensis. Lineage (NCBI taxonomy): Bacteria > Bacillati > Actinomycetota > Coriobacteriia > Coriobacteriales > Coriobacteriaceae > Enorma > [Collinsella] massiliensis. The sequence continues at coordinate 20,821 of NZ_NFIE01000022.1, forward strand.
ATTTGGAAGCCTGAACATGGATCTCTCCATCGCCTGCGACCGCCCGCCGCTCGCCGGCGAGACCATCACGGGCCGCGACCTCGTCATGGGCGCGGGCGGCAAGGGCGCCAACCAGGCCGTCGCCGCGGCGCGCCTCGGCGCGCGGACGTGCATGATCGGCGCGGTGGGCACCAACGCCTTCGGCCGCGAGCTCTCCGGCGGCCTCGCAGCGGACGGCATCGACACGCGCGAGCTCGTCTGCACGGGCGCTGCGCCGACCGGCATCGCCCTCATCGTGCGGAGCGGGGGCGACAACCGCATCATCGTGGAGCCCGGTGCGAACCACGTCCTCACCGCCGAGGATGCCCGCGCCGCGCTCGACCGTGTCGCGCAGCCCGGCGACATCTTCGTCACGCAGCTCGAGTGTGCGCTCGACGCGACGCTCGCCGCCCTCGCGCACGCGCGCGCCATGGGGCTCGCCACCATCTTCAACCCCGCTCCGGCATGCCCGCTGCCGGATGATACCTGGGGATACGTCGACGTGCTCTGCTTGAACGAGACCGAGTGCGCCGCATATACCGGCGTGCTTCCGGAAGATGAGGAAACCGTCGCCGCGGCGATGGCAGTGCTCGCTGAGCTCGGCGCGGGGAACGTCGTCATCACGCGCGGCGCCGCCGGATCGGACGTGCGAGACGCGCGCAGCGGTACCATCCACCACATCCCCGCCCGCATGGTCGAGGCGGTCGACACCACCGCCGCGGGCGACACCTACGTGGGCGCGCTCGCCGCGGCCCTCGCCGACGGGTGCGGCCTGGCAGACGCGGCGCACCGGGCCACGTTCGCGGCGGCGCTTGCCGTGCAGGCCGCGGGCGCGCAGGCGTCCATCCCCACGCTCGCCCAGCTCGAAGCCGCGCTCGACGCCTAGACCTTCCGCCTAGGCCAGCGCTGCGGCAGCCTCCTCGAGCCGCGCCGCGAGCGCACGCACGCGGGGGTCGAGCCGGGAGCGGCCGGGATTCACGAAGAAGCGCGCCGTGCACTCCATGATCTCGCCGGTGATGACGAGGTCGTTCTCGCGCAGCGTGCGGCCCGTCGCCGTGATGTCCACGATGCGGTCGGTCATCCCGACGATGGGACCGAGCTCGATGTTGCCGTGGAGCGTCACGATGTCCGCCGCGATGCCCCGCTGCTCGTACCAGGCGGCGGCGATGCGCGGGTACTTCGTGGCCACGCGCAAGCAGCCGCGCCGTGCGTAGGCGCGCTCGGCGGCACCGGCGCGGCCCGCGGGCTCCGCCTCGATGAAGCGGCATGCCCCGTAGCCCATGTCGATGAGCTCGAGCAGGTCGAGCCCCGCCTCGATGAGGGAGTCGCGGCCGCAGAAGCCGCAGTCCGCCCCGCCCGCCGACACGAACGCCGGGGCATCGGTAGCGCGCACGATCACGAGCTCGATGTCGCCCACGGCGTCGTTCGCGCCGGCGCGCAGGTCGCGGGCGCGCACGATGAGGCGCCGTCCGGGGTCACGTAGCTCGGAGGCATCGAAGCCCGCCGCCTCGAGCGCGCGCACGGTACCCTCCTTGAGCGACCCCTTCGGGACCGCGACGCGCAGCGGCTCCTCGGCAGCCCGCGCCACCGCGTGGTCCGCATCGGCGCCGTGCGCATCGTCGTCCGCGAGGCGCGCCGCCTCGAGCCGCTCGAGCGAGAACGCGAAACCCGCAGCAGGGACGTGCGGCGCGGCCGTCATGAGCCCGTCGAGGGTCGCGTCGTAGCGTCCGCCCGAGCCCACCGGGTCGGAAAGGTTCCCCGCGTACACCTTGAACACAAGGCCGGTGTAGTAGTCGAACGAGTTCATGATGGAGAAGTCGAAGGAGAGCGCGCCCGCGGCCGCCTGCTCCGCGAACCGGGCCGCGAGGGCGCGGAGCTCGCGCGTCTGGGACCCCGCGACGCCCGCCGCAGCCATGAGCGCGTCCACGCGGTCGAGCGCCTCGACGCCCCCGTGGAGCCGCGGCAGCTCGGAGATGGCGCGGCGCACGGGCTCGGGCAGGTCGCTCGCCGCGAGCCGCGCGTCGAGGTCGACGAAGTTGTTCGCATGCACGAGCGCGAGCGCCTCGCGCGCGAAGCCCTCGTCGCCCGCGCGCGCGATGAGCTCCATGAAGGGTCGCACGCTGCTCGCCACGATGTGCCACGAGGGCAGCTCGAGTGCCCGCAGGGCATCGATCACGAGCGCGAGCATCTCAGCGTCGCCCGCCTCGCCGCCCTCGCCGATAAGCTCGAAGCCCAGCTGCGTGAACTGGCGCGCCGCACCCACGTTCCGGGGCTGGGAGCGCACGATGGGCGCCTCGTAGCGCAGGCGCAGGGGCAGGCGCGCGTCGCGCAGGCGCGTGGAGACGAGCCGCACGATGGGCAGGGTGTTGTCCGAGCGCACCACGAGCAGCCGCCCGTCGTCGTCGAAGAGCCGAAACGGCGTGTCCACGGCGCGGCCGCACGCCCCGAGCGAGCCGGCGTCCTCCAGAAGCGGCGTCTCCACCGGCAGGTACCCATGCGCCTTGAAGCACGCCCGCACCGTGCCCGCGATCTCCTCGCGCGCGCCGGCCTCCTCGGGCAGGATGTCACGGAATCCCCACGGCGTCGTGTTCATGTGCTCGCCCTCTTTCTGCGTCCATTCGGCAGTCGCACTACTTTAGCACAGTGGAGTGCGCGCTGCGCGGAGACCGTCCGCATCGTCGGGGAGGCGGCCGCCGGGCACCTCATTCCAGTTGTGTGTGCTTCTCACCGGGCCGTCCTGCGGCATGCGAAAAGGGCGCCCGCGAAACCCCAGGTAAACCCGGGGCGCGGACGCCCTTTCACGCGGCGGCGCCAAAAGATGCGCACACAACTGGATCGAACTCGACCAACAGCGGCTTGCGCGCGCTCCTTACAGCATCCTTACAGCAGCGAACCCACCCAGCACGCGGCGATGCACACCACGATGGTAGCGACGAGCACGTAGGTGGTCTTGATCTTCTTGCCCATGATCCAGTACATGAAGCCGAAGACGGCGAGCTGCGGCAGGCACGGCATGATCATGTCGAAGTAATCCGAGATGGGCTGGGCGAAGTCGCCCGTTCCCACCGTGATCATGGAGAGGTCGAGCGACACGTAGCTCGCCACCATCGCGCCGATGGCGGCCAGGCCCACCACGCTCACCGCGTAGGTGACCTTCTCCATGACGCCGCCCTTCGCGGCATCCGTGATGAACGTCGAGCCGTACTGGTAGCCGAGCTTGAGGCCGAACCAGCGGATGAGGAGGCCGGGGATGTTGAAGATGAGGAGCAGCAGGATGGCGCCGAGCGGGCTGCCCTGCTGGGCGAAGCCGATGGCGATGCCGGTGCCGATCACGCGGAGCGTGCCGGCGATGAGCGAGTCACCGATGCCGGCCAGAGGCCCCATGAGCGAGGTCTTGACGGCGGTGATGGCGGAGTCGTCGAAGTCGTCGTTGGCGGCGTTCTCCTCCTCCATGGCGGCGTCGATGCCCATGAGCAGCGTGGAGAGCTGCGGCGTGATGGCCATGAAGTCGAGCGAGCGGGCGTAGGCGCGCCGCTGCTTCTCGCTGCCAGGCTCGTAGACCTTCTCGATCACCGGCACGATGCCGAACGAATAGCCGATGTTCTGCTGCCGCTCGTAGTTCCACGAGCTATCGAGCATGCAGGAGCGCCAGAACACCCGGCGCAGGTCGCGGGCGGTGAGCTTGCGCTCGGGCGCGATCGTAGATTGGGACATGGCGAAAACCTCCTTCGGGTCTTCTACTCGGGAACGCGGTTAGAACTCGTTGTCGTCCACATCGGCCGCGGCCTGCGCGGGCGCGAAGAGGCCGGTGTTGAAGACGAGGACGGCGGCGATCACCGCGGCGACGGCGGTGACCCCCACGACGGAGAGTCCGCCGTATGCCACGAGCAAAAAGCCCATGAACAGGAAGCACGCGAGCTTCTTGGACATGATCATGCGGGCGAGCATCGCGAAGCCGATGGCCGGGATGATGCCCATGGCGTAGTTGAGGCCGTCGGTGATGAACGCCGGGATGGCGTCGACGATGCCCTGGATGGCCTGGGTGCCCACGTAGAAGCCCGCGGCGCAGAAGGCCGACTGGGAGATGACCTGGATGAGCACGAAGCCCCAGTGCATGAGGTCGATGCCGCGGCGGTTGCAGGCGAGCGCGTACTGGTCCGCCTTGCCGGCCATGATGGGGCCGACGACCGCCATGAGGAAGTTCGACCACATGGACATGAGCAGCGACACGGGCACGGCGATGGCCACGGCCTCCGCCACGTCGGCGCCCGCCGCGATGACGTAGGCGGTGCCGATCACGGAGCCGGAGGTCATGTCGGGCGGGTTGCTCGCGCCGATGGCCTGGGCACCCAGGTACACGAGCTCGAGCGTGGCGCCCACCTGGCAGCCGAGTGCCACGTCACCGAGTGCGAAGCCCGTGAGCGTGCCGAGCACGAGCGGGCGGTTGAGCAGCGCGCTGTTGAACACGCTGTTGCAGTATCCGAAGGCGGACACGAAGAAGATGAACACGGTTTGCATCATCAGGTTATCCATGGAACGCTCCTCCCTAACCGATGAGCTTCATGGCCTCGTCCGATTCGTCGGACGGGGTCATCTGGACGAACACGTGGACGCCGTCGTCCACCAGATCGCGGATGCGCGCGCACTCCTCATCCGAGACGAACACGGCCTTCGAGATCTGGCGCTTGCCGTCCTCCGGCTTCACGCCGCCGATGTTCACCTCGCGGATCTGGGGCACCGCGCGGCACAGGCGCCACACGTCCTCGATGCTCTCGGTGATGATGAACAGGTTGTACTTGTCGGTCACGCCGCTTATGAGCGCCTTGATGGAGTCGTCGACGCTCTTCATGACGAGCTTCGTGCCCTGGGGCTTGGCCATCTTGAGCACCGCCATGCGCAGCTCGTCTTTGGCCACGGCGTCGTTGGCGATGAGGATGCAGTCCGCCCCCACCGCCTTGATCCACGTGAACGCGACCTGGCCGTGCAGCAGTCGGTGGTCGACACGGGTCATCTTGATCATGCGCATTCCTCCCTCACGCGCCGGACGGCGTCCATGAACTCCCGCACGTGCGCCGCCGAGAGCTCGCCATCGTCGCGGTGCGTGTCCTTGAGATAGCTGCCCACCACGGCGCCGTCGGCGATCTTGAAGCTCTCCCGCAGGTTCTCCGGGGTGACGCCCGCCGCGACGATGAGCGGGAAGTCGCCGAGGCCCGCGCGGAAGGCGCGGATCTTGTCGAGCGACGTCTCCTGGCCGGTCGCGTCCTGCGTCACCGCCACCGCGTCGCAGCGGCCGCGCGCGATGGCGAGGTCCTCCTCGAGCGAGCGCTCTGAGAGCACGGGCTGGTACTTGAAGCGCACCCCGCCGAGGACGCAACCCGTATAACGGCTGCGGTAGAGCTCGAGGAACGCCGCGAGCGCCTCCTCGTCGCGCGGCTTCACGTGCCCCACCACGGAGTCGAGCTGCACGAACGCCGCGTCGAACTCCATCGCGAGCTCGAAGCCCATGGCGTCGATGTTGAGGCAGTTCACCCCGTAGACGATGTCCGGCTTCGTTTCCTGGATGTAGGCGAGCGCCCGTCGCATATCCCCGTAGGTGCCGAAATAGTCCTCGACGATGACGGCGTCCACGCCCTCGCGCACGTAGATGTCGAGCTCGCGCTTCATGCGCTCGAAGACATCGTCTGGATCCGACCCCTTCAGATGGAGCATCGCCATCACGGGCTTTCGCTCGCGGAACAAAGAGAGGAACCTGCTCTTCTCCGCTTCCGGCATACCAACCACCCCCCGATTCTTCGGTCATGCGTACATATAAGTCATAACATAAGTTAATACAGGTTTAGGTATGAAATTCCCGAGCGCGCAACCTGTTACAGGCGAGCGGCAGGGTGCGGGGCAGAAGGCGCGTTCGAGCGCAGGCGGGCTGCCGCGGGGCGACGTATCCGCAGGGGCACGGCCGCCTCGTGCGAAACCGTGCGCGCGCATCGCCCGACGTATACAATAGGTTACGTTCGTTATTCATTCGCGCACCCTTGGCGCATGTACTGAGGAGCCACCTGTGAGCGAAGCCGAGAACCGATATGCATTCACGCTGCAGGAGCAGCTCCGCGCCGACCTCTCCCGGAAAATCGGGGACGGCATCTATAAACCGGGCGATCGCCTGCCCTCGGAAAGCGAGCTCGTCGAGGCGTACGGGGTGAGCAGGGTCACCGTCCGCGCGGCGCTCGGGATGCTCGTCGACGAGGGCGTCCTCGTCAAGCGGCGCGGCAAGGGCACGTTCGTGCGGCCGACCACCATCGTCGAGAGCGCGCTCACCTCGGGCAGCTTCACGGAGACCTGCCTCGAGATGGGCCTCGAGCCCGCGACGCGCATCCTCATGACGGGCGAGATGCCCGCCGACCCGTCCATCGCCGCGCTCCTGGGCTGCACGGACAAGCGGCTCATCGAGATCCGGCGCCTCCGGATGGCGGGGGGCACGCCCGTGATCGTCGAGCACGACTACTTCCCGCAGCGCTACCGCTTCCTCTTGGGGTGCGCGCTCGAGAACCGCTCGCTCTTCGAGATCCTCAAGACCGAGGGCGGCACGGTGATCTGCGGCTTCGAGGACAGCTTCAGCATCGGCCGGGCGGATGCCCAGACCGCCGAGCTGCTCGATGTGGCGGAGGGCGACGCGCTGCTCGAGGTGCTCGAGACGGTCTACGGGCGGGACCCGAGCGACATCGTCTACGTGAACCGCCAGCTCATCGCGAGCGACCGCTACCGCTACGTGGTGCGCTCGCGCAAGGCATAAAGAAGGCGAGCTTCCAGCCACCGCCGGAAGCTCGCCCATGTAAGAAAACCCCTGGGGTAATTTTACATTAGGCCATGCCCACCGAGCCGAACTGCTCCATGAGCTCGCGCGTGCGGGCGACGATGGCCTCGCGGCCGGGCTTGAGCACCTTGCGCGGGTCGTAGCCCTTGCCCTGGGTGTCCTTGCCCTCGGCGAAGTACTCGTGCAGGGCGGTCGTGAAGGCGATCTGCAGGTCCGTGTTCACGTTGATCTTGGACACGCCCATCGAGATGGCCTTCTTGATCTGGTCCTCGGGGATGCCGCTGCCGCCGTGGAGCACGAGCGGCAGGTCGCCGACCTCGGCCTTGATCTCGGCCAGGCGATCGAAGGAAAGGCCAGCCCAGTCATCGGGGTACACGCCGTGGATGTTGCCGATGCCGCAGGCCAGGAAGTCGACGCCCAGCTCGGCGATCTGCTTGCACTCGGCGGGGTCGGCGAGCTCGCCGTTGGAGGTCACGCCGTCCTCGGTGCCGCCGATGCCGCCGACCTCGGCCTCGATGGAGAGGCCCTTGCTGTGGGCGATCTCGACGAGCTCCTTGGTGCGGTCGAGGTTGATCTGGAACGTCTCCTCGTGGGAGCCGTCGTACATGATCGAGGTGAACCCGGCGTCGATGGCCTTGAAGCAATCCTCATAGGTGCCGTGGTCGAGGTGGATGGCGACGGGGACGCTGATGTCCTGGGACTCGACGCAGGCCTTCACCATGTCGGCGCAGACCTTGAGGCCGCCCATCCACTTCGCGGCACCGGCGCTGCACTGGATGATGAGCGGCGACTGGGCCTCCTCGGCCGCCTGGAGGATGGCGAGCGTCCACTCCAGGTTGTTCGTGTTGAACGCGCCGAGGGCATAGTGGCCGGCCTCGGCCTTCTTGAGCATTTCGGCTGCATTGACGAGCATACAAAACCTCCCATGCATGGAATTGAACACAACGACTAGGATACCACGCCCGGCAGCGTGCGCAGCGAACGTCTTGCGCCGTCGCGCGCGTGAAACACAGGCGCCCCGCGGCTACCGCTCGTCCGAGCGGCGCACCTGGCTCATGAGCGGGTTCACCTCGAGCTCGCGGGCGATGGTGGTCGAGGGGCCGTGGCCGATGCAGCAGCGCGTGTCGACGGGCAGGCTCGCGCCGAGCTTCGCGATCGAGGGCATGATGGCGGCGGTGTCGCCGCCCTCGAGGTCCGTGCGGCCGCACCCGCCCGGGAAGAGCGTGTCGCCCACGAAGGCGATGTCGCCGTCCTCCGTGGCCGCGAACAGCACGATGCCGCCCGGGGTGTGCCCCGGCGTCTCGATCACCTGGAACGAGACGTCGCCCACGCGGATGCGGTCGCCCTCGCGCACGGTGCGGTCGGGTGCGGGCGGAACCTCCGACTCGATGCCCCAGAGCTCGCGCATGGCATCGACCGCGCGCGTAAGGTACGCGGCGTCGACCTCGGACACGATGAAGGGCACCGCGTCGCCGAGCACGCACCGCATGCCCGCCACGCCGCCGGTGTGGTCCGCATGCGCATGCGTGCACGCGATCCCCGTGACGCGCACGTCCGGGTGCGCCTCCAAGAACGTGCGCGCAAGGTGCTCCCCGTCCCACGCCGGATCGATCACGAGCGCCTCGTCCCCGGAGATGACGAAATACGTATTCGTCTCCACCGGCCCATTCACAACCGATTCGACCCTCACATGCCCCATCGGTTTCGTATCCACCTCACCCATAACAACCCTTTCATCAAAAACTACTGTGCGGAGGCCCCGTGGCACCCCGCAACCCGCGCGACACCGTAACCCTCGTGCGGGGCGTCCGGCGTTTTCCTCCACGCGAGTTCCGCAGGAACAAGGCCCCTCGGCCTTGTTCCGAGGACTGTCTGAGCAGTGGAGGAAAACGCCGGACGCCCCCGCCCGAACAAGTTATCCGCGCGGCTTGCGGGTCGTGGCACCCTCCCCCGGCATGAGGCGCCGCGCGTCGTAGACGCTCTCCACCCGGCTGATCTGCGCGAGCAGCGGGTCGAGCCCGCTCGCGTCCGAGATCTGCACGAGGAAGCGCAGCTCGGCGCCGCCATCGCGGTCGGTCGAGGTGGAGGCGGAGAGGATGTTCGCGCCCGCATCGCCGATGGCGATCGTCACGTCCTTCAGCAGCCCCATGCGGTCGAGGCACTCGACCACGATCTCCACCTGGAAGAGCGCATCCGCCCCCGTATCCCATTCGACCTCGATCATGCGCTCCGCATGCTCCATGAGGCCCTTCACGTTCGGGCAGTTCGCCCGGTGCACCGACACGCCGCGACCGCGCGTGATGAAGCCCACGATGTCGTCGCCCGCGACGGGGTTGCAGCAGTGCGCGAGGCGCACGAGCAGGTCGTTGCCCGCGTTGCCCTTCACGATCACACCGGAGTTGTCGCGGCGGGGACGGCGCGGCTTGCGGTTCGTCCCGCGCTGGACGAGCACCGCCTCCGCGTCCGAGCCGTGCTTCTCCTCGGGCTGCGGGTCGAGGATCTGCTGCACGCGGTTGCCCACCATGCGGCACGCCACCTTCCCCGAGCCGATCGCCGCGAACAGGTCCTCGACGCGCACGTAGTTGAGCTGTTCGCACACGGTGTTCAGCGCTCGCGTCGTGCGCTGCGTGGAGATGCCGTAGCCGCGCTTGCGCAGGTCCTTCGCGAGCGCCTCGCGGCCGGCGGCGGCGTTCTCGTCCTTCGTGGCGGCGGCGAAGTAGCGCTTGATCTTCGACCGCGCCGAGGGGGTGCGCACAAGCGCGAGCCAGTCCCGCGAGGGCCGCGCGTTCTTGTTCGTGAGGATCTCCACGCGGTCGCCCATCTGCAGCTCGTGCGCGAGCGGCGTCTGCACGCCGTTCACCCGCGCGCCCACGCAGTGGTTGCCCACCTCGGTGTGGACGGCATAGGCGAAGTCGAGCGGCGTGGCGCCCGCGCGCAGGCTCATGAGCTCGCCCTTCGGCGTGAAGACGAAGATCTCCTGGTCGTAGAGGTCGACCTTGAGCGTGTCGAGGAACTCCTTGGGGTCGTCGATCTCCTCGGCCGTCACCCAGTCGAGCGAGTGCTTGAGGCGGTTGATCTGGTCGTCGAGCTTCTGCGCCTCCGAGCTCTTCGCAGCGCTCGACCCGCCCGACTTCTTGTACAGCCAGTGGGCGGCGATGCCGTATTCCGCCTGCTCGTGCATCTCGTAGGTGCGGATCTGGATCTCGAGCGGGCGCGCCGTGGGGCCGATGACCGTGGTATGGAGCGACTGGTAGTTGTTGAGCTTCGGCGTGGCGATGTAGTCCTTGAAGCGGCCGGGCATGGGGTGCCAGAGGGTGTGCACCGCACCGAGCGCCGAGTAGCAGTCGCCCACCGTCCGGCAGATCACGCGGAGCGCCACGAGGTCGTAGATCTCGGAGAACTCCTTGCCCTTGCGCTTCATCTTCTGGTAGATGGACCAGTAGTGCTTCGAGCGGCCGTTCACCTGGAAATCGGTGAGGCCGGCGCGCTTGAGCTCGTCGGTGAGCGTCTTGATGGTCTCGGCGAGGTAGCGCTCGCGCACCTCGCGGCTCTCGGCCACCATGCGCGCGATGCGCTGGTACGCCTCGGGCTCGAGGTAGAAGAACGAGAGGTCCTCGAGCTCCCACTTGATCGAGCTCATGCCCAGGCGGTCGGCGAGCGGCGCGTACACGTCCATGGTCTCGCGCGCCTTGAACAGGCGCCGGTCCTCGCGCAGCGCGGCGAGGGTGCGCATGTTGTGCAGGCGGTCGGCAAGCTTGACGATGATGACGCGGATGTCCTGCGACATGGCGAGGAACATCTTGCGCAGGTTGAGCGCCTGCTTCTCGTCGATGTTGTCGACCTCGATGTTCGTGAGCTTCGTGACGCCGTCCACGAGCACGGCGATCGTCTCGCCGAAGAGGCTCGTCACGTCGGCGAGCGAGACCTCGGTGTCCTCGACCGTGTCGTGCAGGAGCGCCGCGCACACCACGTCGCAGTCCATGTTGAGCTCCGCCAGGATGATGGCGACCTCGACGGGATGGTTGATGTAGGGCTCGCCGGAGCGGCGGCGCTGCGCGGAGTGCTTCTCGGCGGCGAAGCAGTAGGCGTGCTCCACCGTGGCGCAGTCCTCCGCGCTCATGTACTTCGCGCACAGCTGCGCCAGGTTGTCGTAATCGTCCGCGCAGATCTCGGGCGGCAGGTCGTCCGCGCAGGTGTAGTGCATCATCTTCGCGGACGACATGAGCGACGCATCGTGCGCGGCACGCGTTGCAGCATCCATGGTATCCCCTAACCCCGGGCCGCGGGAGCCTGCGGCGTGATAGGACGGTTCACTCGTGCAAGCATATCACGAGCGGGGGCATCGAGCGCCCAGCGGCGGAAGGCGTCGAACGCGCTGCGCGTGCGCAAGCCCTCGAGATAGCGGATGGAGGCGGTGAGCTCCATGCGCCCCGGGTTCTCGACCATCTCGATGCGGCGCGCGGCATCCGCGCCCGAGACGGTCGTGAAGCCGAGCTCCTCGAAGATGGCGATGCCGCTCTCGACCATGCGCTCGTCCACGGGCGTGCGCGCGTCGATGGCGAGGCACATGCCCGCGATGTCGCGGTCGGTCGCCGAGAAGCTCCGCTCGCCCGTCTGCGTGAGGTTCGAGCGCCACATGGTCTGCAGCGCCCGGTAGAGCGTGACGAGCTCATCGCGCTCGGGGGCGGCAGCGTCGAGCAGGCGCTCGTTGATGCGGGCGTCGCGCGCGGAGTAGAGCAGGTGGACGGTTGCGGGCTCCCCATCGCGGCCGGCGCGGCCGCTCATCTGGTTGAACTCCGTGGCCGAGAATGGCATGTGGTAGAGGACCACATGGCGGATGTCGGCCAGGTTCACCCCCTCGCCGAACGCGGAGGTGGACACGATGCAAGTGATGCCGCCCGCGCGGAACGCCTCCTCGACGCGCGCCCGGTCCGCGCGCGCGAGCCCCGCGTGGTAGAACGCGACGCGGCCCGCGAGCTCCGGCACGCGCTTGCGCAGGGTGCGGGCGAGGGAGGTGGCCTGGTCGCGCGAGTTGACGTACACGACGCACTTCTCGCCCGTCGCCACGATGGAGACGAGGCGGTTCTCGCGGCTCGCGAGGTCGCGGTCGTCCTCCAGCTCCAGGTTCTCGCGGACCGTGGGATCGACCACGACGCGCTCGATGCCCAGAAGCCCCGTGATGTCGCGCGCGGCGGCAGCGTCGGCCGTGGCGGTGACGGCGAGCACGCAGGGCTCCCCGAGCGCGGCGAGCACGTGCGGCAGCTCCAGGTAGGCGCTCCGCTCGCCCGCGCGGGCGCGCGCCACATGGTGCGCCTCGTCGACGACGACGAAGCCCACGCGGTCGCAGCGCTCGAAGCGCCGGACGTGTATGGCGAGGAACTCCGGCGTGGTGAGCACGATGTCGAGCGAGCCCGCCGCGAGCGCGGCGAACGCCCGGTCGCGCGCCGCGGGCGTGCTCTCGCCCGTGAGCACGGCGGCGCGCACGCCGAGGGCGGCGCAGGCGTTTACGAGATGGAACGCTTGATCGGCCACGAGCGCGCGCAGCGGGTAGACGAGGATGCTCGCCCGGCCGCGCAGCACCGCCTCGCGCACGGCGTGCACCTGGAAGATGAGCGACTTGCCGCGCCCCGTCCCCATGACGGCGAGCGTGCGCTCCCCGCGCGCGAGGGCGTCGAGCGCCTCCCGCTGGGCGCGATGCGGCTCGGCCGTTCCGATGAACGCATGGAGGAGCGTGCGCGTGAGCTCGTCGTAGGAGAGCTGCGCGAGGAGCGCCCGGCGGTCGGCGGCCACGGGCGCGGCGTCCCGGGGGGCGGGGCGCGGCAAGTCG
>NZ_NFIE01000023.1:0-28247 GCF_002161605.1 [Collinsella] massiliensis
AGATGTGTATAAAGAGACAGTCCCCGCCCAGCGCGGCACGTTCTACACCTACGACGACCTCTCGGTTGAGCTCGTCGACTACGTGCGCGACATGGGCTACACGCACATCGAGGTCATGCCCGTCATGGAGCACCCCTTCGACGGCTCCTGGGGCTACCAGGGCACCGGCTACTACGCGGCCACGGCGCGCTACGGCACGCCGAAGCAGTTCATGCACTTCGTCGACGCCTGCCACCAGGCCGGCATCGGCGTCATCCTCGACTGGGTACCGGGCGGCTTCTGCGCCAACGACGAGGGGCTCGCGAACTTCAACGGCCAGATGCTCTTCGAGCGCGAGGTGCACCCCAACTGGGGCACCCACAAGTTCGACTTCGGCCGCGGCGAGGTGCGCAGCTTCCTCGTGTCCAACGCGCTCTTCTGGCTCGAGGTCTTCCATGCCGACGGCCTGCGCATGGACGGCGTCTCGAGCATGCTCTACCTGAACTTCGGCGTGGACGACCCGCGCCTCAAGAAGTTCAACAAGTACGGCGACGAGGGCGACCTCGACGCCATCAGCTTCATCCAGCAGGTGAACACCACCGTGGGCCGCGAGTTCCCCGACGTCATGATGATTGCCGAGGAATCGACCGCCTGGCCGGGCGTGACCCTGCCGCCGGAGGAGAACAACGGCCTGGGCTTCCACTACAAGTGGGACATGGGCTGGATGAACGACACGCTGCACTACATGCAGACCGACTTCCCCTGGCGCCCGGGCAACCACGGCATGCTCACGTTCACGTTCCACTACGCCTTCAGCGAGAACTTCATCATGCCGCTCTCCCACGACGAGGTGGTGAACGGCAAGTGCTCGCTTCTGGGCCGCATGCCCGGCGATTGGTGGCGCCAGTTCGCGGGCCTGCGCACCCTCGCCTTCTACCAAGCCGCGCACCCCGGCGCGCAGCTGAACTTCATGGGCAATGAGATCGCCCAGGGCATCGAGTGGCGCTACTACGAGTCGATCGAGTGGTTCCTCACCGAGCGCTACGCCGTGAACGCGCGGCACCAGCAGTTCATCCGCGCCCTCAACCACCTCTACCGCGATGAGCCCGCCTTCTGGCAGCACGCCTACACCCCGGACGGCCTCACCTGGCTCGACGCCGACGACGCCCAGCAGTCGATCATCTCCTTCGTGCGCCACGGCGACGACCCGGCCGACGACCTCGTGATCGTCATCAACTTCAATCCCGCCTCCTACGAGCGCTTCAACGTGGGCGTCCCCACCGAGGGCGAGTGGAAGGTCATCTTCAACACCGACGAGCCCGAGTACGGCGGCAGCGGCTTCACGGACAACGCGAGCTACATGAGCGCCCCCTACCCGTGGAACGGCTGCGGCGACCAGCTGACCATCGCCCTGCCCGGCCTCGCCGGCCTCGTGCTCAAGCGCGTGGGCAGAAGCACCTTCGTGCCGCCGAAGCCCAGGCGCCGTCGCAGCAAGCACAAGCTCGCCCCCATCACCGATCCCACCGAGCAACCGTAGGCCTCGTACCTGCCCACCCAAGAAACGATCAACCAAGAAAGAAAGGACGTTATGAACAGGATCTTTGAAAGCAAGGAGGAGTTCAAAGAGCTCTACCTATCGTCGGTCACGTCGCTGTCGGGCAAGCCCTTCGAGATGACGAGCGACTTCGACCGCTTCCAGGCGCTCGTGAAGCTCGTCGCGAGCAAGGCCCGCTCCGTCCAGACCGAGACCGAGAAGCGCGTGCACGACACCGGCCAGAAGCGCGTGTACTACTTCTCCATCGAGTTCCTCATCGGCCGCCTGCTCGATAACTACCTCATCAACTTCGGCGTGCGCGACCTCGTGGCCGAGGCGCTCAAGGAGATGGGCTCCAACCTCGAGACGCTCGAGGAGTACGAGCCGGATCCGGCGCTCGGCAACGGCGGCCTCGGCCGCCTCGCCGCCTGCTTCCTCGACTCCATGGCCCACGAGGGCATCGCCGGCTACGGCAACGGCATGCGCTACCGCTACGGCCTCTTCAAGCAGGAGATCGTGAACGGCGCGCAGCACGAGACCACCGACGACTGGCTCGTCCACGGCTACCCGTGGGAGGTCCGCCGCCAGGACAAGGCCGTGCGGATCGGCTTCGGCGGCCACGTGGTGGGCACCGAGGAGAACGGCCGCATGCGCTACCACACCGAGGGCACCGACGACGTGCTCGCCGTCCCCTATGACATCCCGGTCGTGGGCTACGGCGGCAACACCGTCAACAAGCTGCGCGTGTGGAGCGCCGAGCCGGTCGAGGAGGAGTTCGACCTCGACGCCTTCAACGCGGGCGACTACGCCAAGGCTCAGGCGCACCGCGCCGAGGCGGAGGCCATCAGCGCCATCCTCTACCCCAACGACGCGGGCGAGCACGGGCGGCTCCTCCGCCTGAAGCAGGAGTACCTCTTCGTGGCCGCGGGCATCAACAGCGTGCTCGACACGTTCCGCAAGGAGCACGGCTCGGACTGGAAGCTCCTGCCCCAGTACGTCGCCATCCACACGAACGACACCCACCCCGCCATGTGCGGCCCCGAGCTCATGCGCGTGCTCGTGGACGAGGAGAACCTCGAGTGGGACGAGGCGTGGGACATCACCACGAAGACCATCTCCTACACCAACCACACGATCCTTCCCGAGGCGCTCGAGAAGTGGCCCATCTCCACGTTCTCGAAGCTCCTGCCGCGCGTGTACCAGATCATCGACGAGATCAGCCGCCGCTACAACGCCGCCTTCGACCGCAGCCAGGACGGCTGGCAGGACCGTCTGCGCCAGACGGCGATCCTGTGGGACGGCGAGGTGCGCATGGCGAACCTCTCGGTGATCTGCAGCCATTCGGTGAACGGCGTGGCCAAGCTCCACACCGACATCCTCGAGCGCGAGACGCTCAAGGACTTCTACGCCCTCACCCCGCAGAAGTTCAACAACAAGACGAACGGCATCTCGCCCCGCCGCTTTCTTGCCGAGGCGAACCCCTCCTACGCGAAGCTCATCACCGAGGCGATCGGCACGGGCTGGCTCGACGACGCCGCAGAGCTCTCCAAGCTCGAGGCCTTCGAGGGCGACCCGGCCTTCCTCGAGCGCGTGGGCGCGTCGAAGCACGAGAACAAGGTGCGCCTCGCCAACTACGTGCGGCGCGAGTGCGGCCTTGCCATCGACCCGAACTCGATCTTCGACGTGCAGGTCAAGCGCTTCCACGCCTATAAGCGCCAGCTGCTCAACATCTTCAAGGTGATGGATATCTACAACCGCCGCATCGCCGACCCGAACTTCCGCGTGGCGCCCACGACGTTCATCTTCTCGGGCAAGGCCGCCTCGAGCTACACCTTCGCCAAGGAGACGATCCGCCTCATCAACTCGGTCGCGAACGTGGTGAACAACGACCCGCGCGTGAACGAGGTTATGAAGGTCTGCTTCATCCCCAACTTCCGCGTCTCGAACGCCCAGCTCATCTACCCCGCCGCCGAGATCTCGGAGCAGATCTCCACGGCCGGCATGGAGGCCTCGGGCACCTCGAACATGAAGCTCATGATGAACGGCGCCATCACGCTCGGCACCATGGACGGCGCGAACATCGAGATCGTGAACCTCGCCGGCGCGGAGAACGAGAAGATCTTCGGCCTCACCGCCCCCGAGGTCGACGAGCTGCGCGCGAGCGGCATGCACTTCGCCTGGGACATGTACAACGCCGACCCGGACCGCCTGGGCCGCGTGATCGACGAGCTCACCGACGACACGTTCGCCGCCCTCTCCGGCAACTTCGAGAGCATCTACAACGAGCTCATGAACGGCAACGACCATGACCTCGTCATGAAGGACTTCGCCTCCTACGTCCAGGCATGGGAGGAGCTCACGCAGGGCTACTCCGATCGCATGGATTGGAACCGCAGGGCGCTCCACAACACCGCGTGCTCCGGTTGGTTCTCGAGCGACCGCACCATCCGCGAGTACCGCGACGAAATCTGGGGAGCGTGATGTAAGGACAGGCCACGACGACGTAATGGGACCTCCGGGGCGGCATCCCCGGGCTAGAAGGGAAATCTGCACGGATTCTGAAGGGAACACACGATGAGCAAGAAGGAATGCATCGCCATGCTCCTCGCCGGTGGGCAGGGAAGCAGGCTCGGCGCGCTCACGTCGAAGATCGCGAAGCCCGCGGTCTCGTTCGGGGGGAAGTACCGCATCATCGACTTCACGCTGTCGAATTGCGCGAACTCCGGCATCGACACGGTGGGCGTCCTCACCCAGTACCGCCCCTACCAGCTGCACGCCTACCTGGGGTCGGGCAGCGCCTGGGACCTGGACGAAAAGGGCGCGGGCGTCTCGATCCTGCCGCCGTACGCCACCCAGGAGGGCGGCGCGTGGTACGCCGGCACCGCCGACGCGGTGACGCAGAACCTCGATTACATCAAGTCGCACGACCCGGAGTACGTGCTCATCCTCTCCGGTGACGCGCTCTACCGCATGGACTACCGCGCCATGCTCGATTCGCATATCGCCAACGGCGCCGACCTCACCATCGCCGTCATGCCCGTGCCGTGGGAGGAAGCGAGCCGCTTCGGCATCCTCACCGCCGACTCCGATGGCCGCATCACGCGCTTCGACGAGAAGCCCGAGAAGCCCGAGTCCAACCTCGCCTCGATGGGCATCTACATCTTCACCGCCGACTTCCTCATCAAGACGCTCGAGGACGACGCGGTGAACCAGCGCTCGAGCCACGACTTCGGCGGCGACATCATCCCCGGCGCCCTCGCCGACGGCAAGCGCCTCTTCGTCCACGAGTTCCACGGCTTCTGGCGCGACGTGGGCACCATCGCGAGCTACCACGAGACCTCGATGGACCTGCTCGGGCAGAACCCGGCCTTCGACCTGTTCGACAAGACCGTGCCCGTCATGTCGAACGACCTCACGCGCCCGCCGCACTACATCGGCCCGGACGGCCGCGTGGACGACTGCCTCATCTCGAACGGCTGCCGCATCCTGGGCACCGTGCGCCACTCCATCATCTCCACGGACGCCGTCGTGGGCGAGCGCGCCGTGGTCGAGGACTCCGTGCTGCTGCCCGGCGCCGTGGTGAAGAGCGGCGCGTACGTGAGCCGCGCCATCCTGGGCGAGAACGCCGTCGTCGAGGAGGGCGTGAAGCTCGGCTCCGTCGACACCACGAAGGATACGGCCGTCGTTGGAAACGACGTCGTTATCGGGAAGGGGGAATGAACCGATGATTAACAACAAGGCCATCGGCTACATCACCGCTAACTACGCCGGCACGGAGAAGAGCGCGCTCGTCGAGAACCGCTCCATCGCCTCCGTCCCGTTCATCGGCCGCTACCGCCTCATCGACTTCCCGCTCTCCAACATGGCGAACGCGGGGATCCGCACCGTGGGGCTCGTGCTCCCGGGCAACTGGCGCTCCATCCTGGACCATGTGGGGCACGGCAAGGACTGGATGCTCGACCGCAAGAAGGGCGGCCTCTTCCCCGTCCCGGGCAACCCCTACGGCACCACGAAGCAGGGCATGCGCTTCCTGCTGCGCGACATCATCTCCAACAAGGAGCTCTTCCAGCGCTCCGACAAGCCCTACGTGGTCATGATGGCGTCGAACATCATCTTCAACCTCGAGCTCGACGAGATCATCGACGCGCATGAGCGCAGCGGCGCCGGCCTCACCATGGTGTACGTGAAGGCCGAGCGCAAGCACACGGACTGCTCGCGCCTCATCATCGGCGACCGCGGCCGCGTGCAGAAGGTCGAGCCGGGCTGCGAGTACGGCGACAACAAGTTCATCGACTGCTTCGTCGTCAACCGCGACCTGCTCCTGCAGATCATCGAGCGCTACCAGAGCGCCGACTACCTCGACCTGTTCGAGGCCATCGCCGGCGACTTCGGCCTCATCGACGTGTGCAGCTACGAGTTCAAGGGCCTCGCGATCGGCATCTTCGATGAGCGCACCTACTACGACCGCTCCATGGAGCTGCTGAACCCCGACGTTGCCGACCAGCTCTTCCGTCGCGACCGCCCGATCATGACGAAGGCGCACGACGCGCCGCCGGCGAAGTACTTCACGGGCAGCAACGCCACGAACTCGCTCATCTCGGCCGGCTGCGAGATCCAGGGCACGGTGCGCGGCTCCATCCTGGCTCGCGGCGTCGTCGTCGAGAGCGGTGCGAACGTGACGAACAGCATCATCATGCAGTCCTGCGTCATCAAGAGCGGCGCGCGCGTGGAGAACGCCATCCTCGACAAGGGCAACACGGTGCCGGCGAACACCGAGCTGCGCGGCACGCCCGACTCGATCCTCGTCGTGGGCAAGAACCAGATGGGGTAATTGGCGCCGCATAGCAAAACTTCGCTACAATAAAGCCGCCGTCCGGTACTGCCGGGCGGCGGTTTTGGGACGGCGGGTGCCCCACGCCCGGCGTCCGGTACTCGAACTGTTTAGGGGGTTCCCATGACAGGAAAGAAAATGCAGATTGTCATCGCGGCGGCCGAGGCCGCGCCCTTCGTGAAGACGGGCGGCCTGGGCGACGTCGCAGGGTCGCTTCCGCGCGCGCTCGTCGAGGCCGGCGCGGACGTCATCGTGATGGTACCGAAGTACGCGAGCATCCCGGATGAGTACAAGAGCCGCATGACGCACATGTGCGACTTCTACGTGCCCCTGGGCTGGCGCAACGAGTACTGCGGCCTCGAGCGGCTCGACCAGGACGGCGTCACGTACCTCTTCGTCGACAACGAGCACTACTTCAACCGCAGCTACCCGTACGGCTTCTTCGATGACGGCGAGCGCTTCGCCTTCTTCTCGAAGGCCATCTGCGAGAGCCTGCAGCACCTGCCCGAGGGCTTCCAATGCGACGTGCTGAACTGCAACGACTGGCACACCGCGCTCGCTCCCGTGTTCCTGCGCGAGTTCTACCAGGGGCTGCCGCTCTACGAGCGCGTGAAGACGGTGTTCTCCATCCACAACATCGCCTTCCAGGGCCAGTATTCCGACGCCATCTTAAACGACATCCTGGGCCTCGCGCATATCCCCAACGCGGCGCGCCAGCTGCGCTGCGATGACCGCTCCATCAACTTCATGCTGGGCGGCCTGCACTACGCCGACGCCATCACCACGGTGAGCCCCACCTACGCGGCCGAGATTCAGACGCCCGAGTACGGCGAGGGCCTCGACGGGGTCCTGCGCGAGCGATCCATCTCGCTCCAGGGTATCCTGAACGGCATCGACACCGATGCGTGGAACCCTGCGACCGACCCCATGATCTGCGCGAACTACAGCGTAGACGACATGTCCGGCAAGGCCGCGTGCAAGCGGGCAATCCAGGAGGAGCTGGGCCTCGAGGTGCGCGACGACCGCCCACTCATGGTCATGATCACGCGCCTCACGCGCCAGAAGGGCATGGACCTCGTGACGTACGCGCTCGATCGCATCCTCTCGGGCGGCGTGCAGGTGGCCATCCTCGGCACCGGCGATTACGAGGAGCCCGTGCGCTACTTCGCCAACAAGTACCCCGGCACGTGCGCCGCGCGCATCACGTTCGACAACGCCCTCTCCCACCGCATGTACGCCGGCGCGGACATGTTCCTCATGCCGTCGCTCTTCGAGCCGTGCGGCCTGTCGCAGATGATCGCCATGCGCTACGGCACCCTGCCCGTGGTGCGCGAGACGGGCGGCCTCCGCGACACCGTGCAGCCCTACAACCAGTTCACCGGCGAGGGCACCGGCTTCTCGTTCGCCAACTTCAACGGCGAGGAGATGGGCGATGCCGTCTTCCGCGGCGCACGCCTGTTCTGGGACGACCGCGCCGAGTTCGACAAGCTCGTGCACAACGCCATGACGCGCGATTTCAGCTGGGCGAAGAGCGCGCACGCCTACATCGACCTCTACCGCTGGCTGCGCCCGGACACCGACGCGTACCCGCCGGTCGTGGAGGAGCCGAAGCTTGAGGCCGCGCCCGAGCCCGTGGCCGAGATCGAGGCCAAGGTCGAGGAGCATGCGGCCGAGCCCGAGGTGAAGCCCGCCGCGGAGGCACCGAAGGCTGAGCCCAAGGCTGGGGAGGCGCCGAAGGCTGAAGCCGAGGCGAAGCAGGAGACTGAGGCCGAGCCCGAGCCCGAGGCGAAACCCGCGGGCAAGAAGCCCGCGACGAAGCGCACGACGACGCGGAAGACCACCGCGACCAAGGCGAGCGCCGCATCGACGAAGAGCGCGACGAAGACCACGGCCGCGAAGTCGACCACCGCTGCCAAGAAGACTGCGGCGAAGGCGAGCTCCACTTCGAAGACCACGGCCGCGAAGGCGAGCGCGACGAAGACCGCGACGGCGAAGAAGACGACCACGGCCAAGACCACGACGAAGACGGCTGCCACCAAGACCACTGCGGCCAAGGCCTCCACGGAGCCGGCGGCCGCTGAGAAGCCCGCGGCCACCTCGAAGGCGACTGCGCCCAAGGCGACAACGGCCAAGGCAGCGCCCGCGAAGGCTGCCGCACCCAAGGCGACGGCCGCGAAGACCGCGACCAAGAAGCCTGCGGCCACCTCGAAGAGGATCGCGACCAAGGCTGCTGAGCCCAAGACGACGACCGCAAAGGCTGCTCCCGCGAAGGCCGCGGAGCCCAAGGCTCCCGCCGCTGAACCGGCCACCGCGCCCGCCAAGGCTGCTCCCGCGAAGCCCGCTGTCAAGCAGGCTGCCGAGCCAGCCCCGGCTGCTGCTAAGCCCGCTGCCGAGAAGGCCGATGCCGCCGCACCCGCCGCGACCAAGGTCTCGGCCGTGAAGGCGAAGGGCACGACCCGCCGGACGACGCGCAAGCGCTCGTAGGCCCCTGTGACATACCCGCCCACCCGGCGGTGCGTTCGTTACCAAAAGAGCGCGAGCGGCATCCCGCCCCTCGCGCTCTTTCACTCTGGCTATAATCGAAGGCAGGCGATGGAATAGGAGGCACCCTATGTTCTGCTCGTCCTGTGGTAATGAACTGCCCGATTCCGCGACGTTCTGCCCGTTCTGCGGCGCCTCGGTGGCTCCGCGCGGCGCGGCCGACCCCTCCCCCATCAACGCACCCGAACCCGACCCCATCACCTCGGATGAGCCGAGCGGGCCGGCGGGCGCGCACTCGGACGCGGCAACGGGCACGGTTCCGCCGCCCATCACGCCGGACGCACCCATGGCGCCCGGTAACGCTCCCCGCCCGGCCGACGACCACCTCGCCATCGCATCGCTCGTCTGCGGCATCATCGGCCTCTTGTTCAGCCCCTCTATCATCGTGGGCATCGTGCTCTGCATCATCGCCGTCATGCTCGCCCGCTCCTATACCCAGGTGGGCGGCGCGAGCGTCATGGCGAAGGTCGGCAAGATCTGCGGCCTCGTCGGGCTCGTCTGCTCCGCGCTCGCCCTCGTCCTCTTCATGACGATCGGCTGCTCGGCGTTCACGCTCATCGCGAGCTCGGCGTCGCAGACGACGACAACCCGCGCCGTTCAGTCGGACGACGTGAGCGACACGACGAGTGACGACATGACCTCCACCGCGTCCGAGCCCGAGGAGATCGAGCTCACCGAGGCGGAACAGCAGGAGATGACCGACGAGCTCGCCGCCTACCTCGACCCGCTCATGGCGCAGGACGACGCCGCGGTGGACGAGCTCGCCGATTGGTGCAACGACCGCTTCGAGGCGGTCTTCGGCTACACGCTCGACGATGCGGGTGTGGACGCGCAGGAGTTCGCGCGCTGGATGCTCGAGGACATGTCGTGGGAGGAAGTCGGCATCTACGGCTACGATGATGGAACCGCCTCGGTATCCGTGGAATTCACCAACAGCTATCATTCGGATTTCCAAACGGCCTTCGAATACCTCATCGAGGTCTACATCGATCGCGGCGGCGACATCGCCGACGAGCAGAAGGTCGGCCGCGTGTTCAAGGCGGCGCAGGAGATGTTCTACTACGGAGATGCGCCGGGCGCAGACTATATCGATACCACCTGGCAGTCGTTCGCGTTCACCAAGCAGGCGGACGGCTCGTACGCCCCCGACGAGGACGATTGGGAGTATCAGCGCGAGGAGCTCTTCGACCCAGTCCGCACCGACATGATGGACACCGTGCTCCACAATGAGGACTACCGGGAAACCGACCTCGAGCTCTACCCGCCTGAAGAGTGTTTGGGCGACTACCTCGACGGCATCATCTAGCTGATACATTGGTGTCAGACACCTTTTTATCACGGTATGCATCCCGGCACCGCGCCTATGCGTCTGCTGTATACTATGCTGGTTCATTTCACAAGCTCAGCAACGTGATAGGCCAGTACATCATGAACTTCATCCATAACAGCCGCGACCGTGCGTACCGCACGCCTTTCGGAGCCGTCGAGGCGGGAAGCTCGGTCGAGCTTTCCGTGCGCGCGGAGGACGTCCCGGAGCACCTGCTCACCATCGACCTGCGCGTCTGGGTCGATGGCCGCGGCGAGACCATCCAGCGGCTCGAGCGCCGGAAGGACGGACGCTACACCACGACGCTCCGCTGCCCCGAGCCCGCGCTCATGTGGTACCGCTTCAACATCACCATCGAATCCCCCGACAGCACGCGCCGCCTCTACCTCGGCGCGCCCGAGGGCAAGACGGGCGGCATCGGCCAGACGTACACCCATGCCGAGTGCCCGTCGTTTCAGATCACCGTCTTCAAGCCTCGCAAGGTGCGCCCGACCTGGTACGAGCAGGGCATGGTATACCAGATCTTCCCCGATCGCTACCGCCGCGACCCCGCGTGGCGCGAGCGCTGCGAGCGGGCGCTTGCCGAGCACCCCACCAAAGGTGTGCCCCGGCGCATCGTCGAGGACTGGAACGAGCCGCCCGTCTACGACCGCAACCCGGACGGCTCCATCGCGAGCTGGGACATGTACGGCGGCTCGCTCAAGGGCATCACGGGCGACCTCGACCGCCTCGCCGACATGGGCATCACCATCCTCTACCTCAACCCCATCTTCGAGGCGGCGAGCAACCACCGCTACGACACGGCCGACTACCTGAAGATCGACCCCATGCTCGGGGATGAGGACGACTTCCGCGAGCTCTGCCGCGAGGCCGCGGCGCGCGGGATCTCCATCATCCTCGACGGCGTCTTCAACCACACGGGCGACGACTCGGTCTACTTCAACCGCTACGGCACCTATCCCGAGCCGGGCGCCTGGGCGGGCGAGGATTCGCCCTGGCGCGACGCCTACCGCTTCAACGCAGACGGGAGCTACGCCTGCTGGTGGGGCATCGGCAACATGCCCGACCTCAACCTCAAGTCCCCCACCGTGCGCAAGCTCATCGTGGGCGAGCAGGGGGTCATCCGCCACTGGACGCGCGCGGGCGCGCGCGGCTGGCGCCTCGATGTGGCCGACGAGCTCACCGAGCAGATGATCACCGATATCCGCGAGGTGCTGCTCGACGAGAAGCCCGACGGCGTGCTCATCGGCGAGGTGTGGGAGGACGCCTCGAACAAGATCAGCTACGGCCAGCCGCGCCACTACCTTTTGGGCTATGAGCTCGATGCCGCCATGAACTACCCGTTCCGTTCCATGGTGCTCGACTTCCTGCTCGATGCGATCCCCGCCGAGGAGGCAGCCGACCGCATCGAGGGCCTCGCCGAGAACTATCCGCCCGAGGCGCTCCGGTGCAGCCTCAACCTACTCGGCAGCCACGACCGTCCGCGCATCGCGTCGGTGCTCGGCGGCGGCCCGGACGAATCGCAGCTCCCCGAGGAGGAGCGCGGCCGCTGGCGCCTCTCCCCCGAGGCCATGGGGCTCGCGAAGAGCCGTTTCTGGCTCGCGACGCTCATGCAGATGACGTTCCCCAGCGTGCCGTCCATCTACTACGGCGACGAGTTCTGCCTGGAAGGGCTCTCCGACCCCGGCAACCGCCGCACGATGCCGCTCGAGGAGGACATCCACGACCGCGACATGCAGGACATCATCCGAAACGCCGCGGCCATACGCCGGGCGCTGCCGTTCATGGTGGACGGGAGCATCCGCGCCTGGGCGCCCGAGGGCGGCGAGGGCGATATCCTCGCCTATACCCGCACCGGCGCCGATGAGCAGGCGGCGACCGTGCTCGTGGACCGCAGCCGCTCCGATTGCCGCACGGTGCGCATCCCCGCACTCGGTCCCTGCGCGGTGGATGTGATCTCGGGCACCCAGATCGAGGTGGCCGAGGACGGCACCGTCGAGGTGTTCCTCTGGCCGTTCGGCTCGGCCGTGGTCTACTTCCACGAACCGGAGCGCCTCCAGCTCGCCCTCGAGCCGGGCGCGGGCGTCGTCTGCCACATCACCTCCGTCCCCACCGTGGATAAAACCCCGGGCACGCTCGGCGCGCCCGCGAAGCGCTTCATCGACCACCTCGCCGCCCTGGGCATGCGCTACTGGCAGATCCTGCCCGTGAACCCCGTGGACGCGTTCGGCTCGCCCTACTCCGGCCCCTCCGCCTTCGCGGGGAACATCGCGCTCCTCGACGAGTCCGAGGAGGAGCTGCGCGCCGATTTCGCGGCATGGGAGGCCGCGGGCGGCGCAGACGAGGAGGACTTCCAGGCCTTCCGCGCGGCGAACGCGGCGTGGCTCGACCCGTACTGCGCGTTCATGGCCGTGAAGGCGTACATGAGCGGCGCGGCGCGCGCCCAGTGGCCGGCAGCCTTCGCCGCCTATGACCCCGCGCTCCTCAAGGACGCGCGCTTCGCCCGCGAGGCCCGCGTGCAGGCGTACCTCCAGTACCGTTTCGACGCCGCCTGGCGCGCGGTGGCCTCCTACGCGCACGAGCACGGCATCGCGATCATCGGCGACGTGCCCATGTACGTCTCGGACGATTCCGCCGACGTCTGGGCGCACCCCGAGCTCTTCAACCTCGATGAGGGCGGGCGCCCCGTCGAGGTCGCGGGCGCCCCGGCGGACGGCTTCGCGCCCGACGGCCAGGTGTGGGGCAACCCCACCTACCGCTGGGACCGCATGCGCGCCGACGGCTTCTCATGGTGGCGCGCGCGCCTTGCGCGCGCGTGCAGCCTCTACGACTACGTGCGCCTCGACCACTTCATCGGCTTCCACAACTACTTCAGCATCCCCGCCGGGCACCCCGGCTCGGATGGCCGCTGGCTCGCGGGTCCGGGCATCGAGCTCTTCCGCGCGGCCCAGGAGGACATGGGGCACCTGCCCTTCATCGCCGAGGACCTAGGCGTGCTCACCCCCGGCGTGCGCTCCCTGATGGCGACCTGCGGCTTCCCTGGCATGGACGTGCTCGAGTTTAGCGACTACGACGTGCGCGAGGGGCTGCATCCCGCGCCGGGCAAGGTCTTCTACACCTCGACGCACGACACCGAGACGCTCGTCGGCTTCTGCGCGCGCTCGTTCACGGACGGTGACGAGGCCGCCGCGACCGAGCTCGCCGCAAAGCTCGTGCGCGAGGCGCTCGCGAGCGATGCCGGCGTGGTCATGATGCCCCTGCAGGACGTGCTCGGCTTGGGCGAGGACGCCCGCATGAACACGCCCGGCACCACCGAGCACAACTGGAGCTGGCAGGCCTGCGAGGAGGACATCGAAGCCGCCGAGGCGCCCTTCGCCGCGCTCATGCGTGAGACGGGGCGCACGGGCATGGTGAATTGACGCACTTCGTCACACCACCGACGCCTTCGGGTACAGTAGCCAGTGGAAAAAGCGATTCACAAGGAGTGAGATATGGCACGTTATGATTACCGCTGCACGTCCTGCGGCAGCGTCTTCGAGGTCGAGCACGGCATGATGGAGCATCCCGAGGTGACGTGCCCCTCGTGCGGTGCGCCGGCGGAGAAGGTCTTCACCGCGAGCGGGATCAAGTTCGCCGGGAGCGGCTTCTACAACACCGACCAGCGCGGTGGCGGCTCCTCGACGAAGGCGACCTCCGGATCGGGCGAGAGCTCGAGCGAGGGCGCGGGCGGCGATTCCGGTCACACCTGCGAGAACTGCCCGCACAAGGAGTAACCACTCCCTTTGTTTGCGCGATCCGCGAACGCTCCCGGTGCAACGATGCCCGTCACCGTTGCATCGGGAGCGTTTTTGTCTCGCTAGCGCACGCGCACGAGGCGGGCGCAGAAGTGACCGTCGAACGCATCTGCGGCGGGCACCGTCTGGAAGAGGCCGCGCGCGTTCTCGTTGCTGCGCACATAGGCCGCGAGCTCAGCGAACTCCCCGCGCTGGAACAGCGGAGCACCCGAGACCGGCTCGAGCGAGAAGCCCCGCCCCGCCGAGCTGTCGAGGAACGCATCCACGACATCCGCGTTCTCCTGATGGAGCACGGAGCAGGTGGCGTAGATGAGCTGCCCGCCCGCGCGCACGCGACGTGCGGCCTGGGTCAGGAGCTCGAGCTGCAGGCGCGGAAGGTCCTCGTCGATGTCAATCGGGTCGAGCCGCCAGGGGATCTCGGGGTGCCGGCGCATCGTCCCCGTTCCCGAGCACGGCGCGTCCACGAGCACGCAGTCGAAGCGCATGCGCTCCCCCGCCTCCGCGTCGAGGGCGGCGAGCGCACCGTCGAGGTCGCAGCCATCGCCCGTCACGAACCGGATGCCCTCCGCGAGCCCGGCGCGCTCCATGCGACGGCGGTTCAGGCGCGAGCGCTTCTTCGATACCTCGAGCGCGACGGCCGTGCGCTCGATGCCGGAGCGCGATGCTGTGGCGGCCGTGACGAAGGTCTTCGTCCCGCGGCCCGCGCCCACCTCGAGCGTAGCGCCCGGCACGGTGGCTGCACAGGCGACGACCTGCGCGTTCAGGTCGCATACGACCGCTCCGTCGCGTCGCAGCACACCGCTCGCGACGAGTCCCGCCGCCTCGAGCGGGGCGACGCAACCGGGAAACGCGGGGCACGCGGCCGCATCGCCGGATGCGCGGCAGGCCGCGACCGCTTCCTCCGCGGTAGCATCGAGCGGGTTCACGCAGGCAGCCACGGGCGCGGGCTCGAGCCCCGCTTCCACAAGCGCCCGCGTGCGCGCAGCCCCCAGCGACGTCTCGAACTCGGCGACGAGCCACTCCGGCAGACCGCCCTGGCGGGAGAGCGCGGCCGTGGCGCGACCGTCCGACTCCCGGATATCCCGAGCGTCCAGGTAGCGCGCGCGATCCTCGCAGGCGCGGCGCAGCACGGCGTTCGCGAAGCCCGCGGCGCTCTTCGCCCGCGTGCGCACGAGCTCCACGCCCTGGCTCACCACCACGCGCGGCTCCGTCCCCAGATAGAGCAGCTCGAACGCGGAGATGCGCAGGGCGTTCCGGATGCGCGCGTTCATGCGGCCAGGTTTATCGCAGTAGGTGTCGATGAGCTCGTCCAGGCAGCCGTACGTCGCCACCACCCCGAGCACGAGTCGCGTGGCGAGGCCGGCATCCCGGCGATCGAGCATGCGCACGGCAGGGGACGCATCGAGCGCATCGCGGGCGTACGCGCCGCTCTCCTCGAGTTCGATGAGCAGGTCGAGCGCCACGCGCCGCGCAGGCGAGAGCTCGGTCATGGGCGCAGACGGCATCATGCGAGCCGCTCCCACGCGCCCGTGCGCTCGCGCAGGCCTGCCGCCCATGCGGAGGCGTCCATGGCGCGTTTGCCATCGGGCTTGACCTCAAGGAGCTCAAGCGCGCCATCCGCGCACCCGAGGAAGAGGCGCTTGCCATGGATCTCGAAAGCGGAAGGCGCCACGCGCGGGGCGTCCGAGGCGACCCGGGCGCGCAGGACGCGCACGGGCTTTCCGGCGACGGAGCAGCGGGCGGGCGCGGCGTCGGATGCCGCGCGCACGCGCAGGGCGTTCTCATGGGCGGTCGCCGCGGGATCGAGCAGCATCTCCGCCTTCGACACCTTCGCCGCATGCGTGACGAGCGACTCGTCCTGAACCGTCCACACGGCGGTGCCGTCCACCACGGAGGGCAGGACGCGGGCGAGGAGCTCTCCGCCCTGCTCGCCGAGCTCGCGCATGAGCTCGTCGGCGGTCTTTTCCCCGATGGTGCAGGATGCCTGGGCGCAGTAGTCGCCCGTGTCGACCCCGTGGCCGATCCGCATGATCGAGACGCCCGTCTCAGCATCTCCGGCAAGGATGCAGCGCTGGATGGGTGCCGCGCCGCGCCAGCGCGGCAGGAGCGAGGCGTGCACGTTCACGCAACCGGCGGGCGCCATGGTGAGCACCTCGTCGGGCAGGATGCAGCCGTAGGCGGCCACGCAGAAGACGTCCGCCTGGGTGCCGCGCAGCGCATCGAGCGCCTCGGGTGTCATCCGCGCCGTCTCCAGCACGGGAAGCCCCAGCTCGAGCGCCGCGGCCTTCACCGGAGAGGGCTCGAGCTTCTTGCCGCGCGAGCGCACGGCGTCGGGGCGCGTCACGACGAGCGCCACGTCATATGCGGCGGCGAGCGCCTGGAGCGACGGCACGGCGAACTCCGGCGTGCCCATGAACACGACCCGCATGCTGCCTCCTAATTCGTATCGCCCGGCTGCGCTCCGCGCGAGCGCGCCTCCTGGTAATCGTGCATGGCGCGCATCCGCTGCGCGGGCGCGAGCCGCTCGAACATCGTGATGCCGTGCAGGTGGTCGATCTCGTGCTGCAGGCACACGCAGAACAGGTCGCCCTCGGCCTCGTAGCGCATGAGGTTCGCGTCGAGGTCGTACGCCTCCACGACCACCCGGTCGGGCCGCTCGATCTCGCAGCTGATGCCCGGGATTGAGAGGCAGCCCTCGGAGAAGGGGACGAGCGTGTCCGACTGCTCGACGATCACCGGGTTCACGAGCACGATCGGGTCGTAGGTGGCGCGCGAATCGTATTCGGTGTCGATGATGACGAGCTGGATGAGCTCGCCCACCTGCGGGGCGGCGAGGCCGCAGCCGCCGTTCTCGAACATCTCCTCCTTCATGCGCTCGGCGAGCGCGATGACCTCGGGCGTGATCGCCTGAATGGGCGCGCACTCCTGGCGCAAGCGGGGGTCGGGCGACACCACGATGCCGTTGATCTCCATATACCAATCCTTCCCGGAATAGCTCTGCTGAACGCTCCTATTGTATCCGCTCCGGGCCGGTACGAGACCCCCTGGGCGGAATCGGTACAATCACCCCGGACGCCGCGCGGGAAGCCACGGCGTGCGACCGGTCACATGAGGTCGTACGGGTCGATGTCCACGACGACGCTCAAGCCCCGACGCTCCCCCACCTCGGCGAGCGCCGCGGCGATGGCATCCGATATGGGGTAGGCCGTGGGACATTTGACGAGCAGGTGGAACCGGTAGCGATCCTTGGCGCGCTCGATCACGCAGGGCGCGGGGCCGAGCACGACCGGGCGGGTGAGCACCGCGAGCTGCGCCACCGCGGGCTCGGGCGCCATACCGCCCGCTTCACGCGCGAAGGCGCCCTCGAGCGCCGCCGCGATCGCGCGCACATGCCGCTCCACCTCCGCGCGCTCCTTGCCGCTCACCACCACATGCGCGAGCCGCACGTACGGCGGGTAGAGGGCATCCGAGCGCACCCGGCGGTCGTGGTCGGTGAAGATCGAGCGGTCATGGGCGGCGACGGCGCGGATGACGGGGTCGCCCGGCAGGTACGTCTGGATGATGACCTGTCCCGGCCGCTCCCCGCGGCCCGCCCTGCCCGCGACCTGCTCGAGCAGGTCGTAGGCGCGCTCGCCGGCGCGGAAATCGGGCATCTTGAGGGCGTAATCGGCGTTCACGACGCCCACGAGCGTGACCTCGGGGAAGTCGAGCCCCTTGGCGATCATCTGCGTGCCGAGCAGCACGGCGCACTCCGCGGCGTCGAACTGCTCGAGGAGCCGCGCGTGCCCGTCCTTGCCGCGCGTCGAGTCCGCGTCCATGCGGATCACCGCGACGTCCTTCGGCAAGAGGTCGATGAGGGCATCCTCGACCTGCTGGGTGCCCACGCCCATCTTCGCGAGGTACGGGCTGCCGCATTGCGGGCAGCGCGACGCGGGCGAGGGGTAGGCCTGCACGCGGTAGACCGTCCCGCAGGTATGGCATTCGAGCGTGTGCGTGCGCTCGTGGTAGGTGAGCGCCGTGGAGCAGTGCTCGCACGTGGGGACGCAGCCGCACTCGCGGCACATGAGGAAGGGCGCGAAGCCGCGGCGGTTGTGGAGCAGCACGGCCTTCTCGCGGCGCTCGACCACGCCCATGAGCGCGTCGTAGAGCGGCTTGGAGAACATCGAGCGGCTCCCGCGCGCGAACTCGCGCCGCAGATCCGCGACGACGATTCTCGGCAGCACGGCGCCGCCGGGGCGCTCGCGCATCTCGACGCGCTCCCAGGGCATATCTCGGAACGACCCGCGCCGGCAGCGGGCGAGCGCCTCGGCGGACGGCGTGGCGGAGCCCAGCACGAGCGGGCAGCCGTGGCGCCGCGCCATCTCCGCGGCGACCTCGCGGGCATGGTAGCGTGGGGTGGAACCCTGCTTGTAGCTCTGCTCGTGCTCCTCGTCGATGATGATGATGCCGAGGTCGCGATACGGGCAGAAGAGCGCCGAGCGCGCGCCCACCACCACGCGGGCAGCCCCTGCGCGCACCATGTCCCACTGGTCGAGGCGCTCGCCCGCGGAGAGGCGGGAGTGGAACACAGCCACGGCGTCGCCGAAGCGCGAGCGGAAGCGGCCGACCGTCTGCGCGGTGAGCGAGATCTCAGGCACGAGGACGCATGCGGAGCGGCCGGAGGCGAGCACGCGCTCGATGGCGGAGAGGTAGACCTCCGTCTTGCCGGAGCCGGTGACGCCGTCGATGAGCACGACGGCGCCCTCCGGTACCGCGCGTGCGCGCTCGATTGCGGCGAGGGCGGACTGCTGGCCGTCGGTCAGGCGCTCGGGCACCGCCGCGCGCGCGGACGAGAGCCGGGGCTCGCCCTCGGCGATACCGCGCCAGGCGCGCCGCTCCTCGACCTGCACGACACCGCGCTTCTCGAGCGCGCAGATGGCGGGCGACATGTCGGTATAGAGAGCGTTGAGCTCGCGCGTGGTGACCGGCCCCGCGCTGAGCGCTTGCATGAGCTGGCGCTGACGCGTGGCGCGGGCGGGAGGCTCATACGAGGCGCCCTCGGTCGTGAGCGAGACCCAGCGCACGGTGACCGCATGCGCCGCGGGACGCTCAAGCTCATAGGATCCGTCGTCGTGCCGGCACAGGCGCGGGCTGCCGCCGGGCGGCAGGAAGAGGCGCAGGCACTCAGCGGGCGCCGCCACGTACTCGCGCGCCATCCAGAGCGCGACCTGCGCGGACACGGAACTGAAGAGCGGCTCGGTGAGAACGTCGCGGATGGGTTTCACGCGCGCGGGGTCGAGGCCGGCGGCACCAGGCAGTTCACTGAGCGCGGGGGCGAACGCGAGGATGTACCCGAGCGCGGGGCGGTTGCCGAACCGCACGAGGACGGCGCAGCCCACCTGCGCGCGCTCCGCGAGCGCGGCGGGGACGGCGTATGCGAACGGCTCCGTGAGCGAGCGCGTGGGGATGTCGACGAGGACGGAGGCGAAGCACGCGGGCGCGTCTGTTGCGCCGCTCCCGGGGGCGGCCGCATCGGGCTCGCTGTGCTCCGTGGGCGCCACGCGCGACGTATCGTCCCACGGCAGATCGTCGAACAGGCTCGCTTGCCTCATCGCTCCCCTCCTCTCGCTCGCATGCGCATTCATAGCAGGGTAATGATACCGCGCCACCCAAACATTACCGAGGCCGTGCAATATGCCCACAGGCACACCGCGACCCACCGCGTCCACCAGACCCGGATGTTAGAGCAGCCTCCTGCGGATCTTCTTGAGGTAGTTCTTCGTGAAGCTGCGCCTATCCCCGAAGAACCGGCGGTCGGTCGCTCCGTCCGCATGCCGCTCGTAGCGCAGCGCGGCGAGCTCGATGCCGCAGACATAGTCCGCCACCTGCGCCATGTAGTAGTCCTTCGGCACGGCGTTGCGGTAGATGGCGGCGCTGCTCGCCAAACATGTATGAATCGCCTGATGAACGGCATGTTTCACGGTTTGCTGCCCGTTGTCATAGTAAATCTTGATACGGTCATATCCCAGAAAGAACTCGATGCGATCCCTGATGAACGACGTGAGCTCTCGTTCGATGCGCTCCGCAAGCATGTACTCACTGGAAAACTCCCGCTTTCTATATCTCAAAACCATGTAACGAAAGGGTGTTTTCTCAACGAAGATCTGAAAGCGCATCAGATAGCTCTTCCGCGTGTCCAAATCGACCTGCCCATATTGCTCGTGACCGCGGATAACCGGAGTAAAGTGAAACGTCCGCTCGACAAGACCGGTGTCTGAAAGTGCCTGGCGATATCGGGCAATGCTTGCAGTGATGCCAATCGACTGATCGTGAAACACAAACGCGACCAAGTAGTAATCGGAGCACGATCCGACATCGCCCGACTCATCAATGAAAATCGAAAGCTCCTTCATAAGGGCATCCCTCTTCTAATAAAAATGCCGAGGGACACCCCCCGGCGAAGAGACAGCCCTCCTTGTGTGGAGCGCTGTTCTATTTATACCACATGCCGGTTCGTCCATTCAATCATAGCAAAATACGAACACATGTTCTTCATGATAAGAACGAACATGTGTTCTACATAAAAGAGGGGCCGTGCAATCAGCACAGCCCCTCGTTCATGTATCCTGCATTTCGCAACTCAAGCAGCCAGATCTCCGCCCTACCCGCGCAGGTCGAGTTCCATGAGGTGTGCGGCGTGCACCACGCCGTCCTCGTAGCGCAGGGTGAACACGCCGCGATCCTCGTAGCCGTGCCGTACATAGAGGCGCACGGCGGGCTCGTTGTTGTCGAACACATCGAGGCGGAGCGTCGCGAACCCGCGCTCGCGCGCCACGACATCCGCGGCGTCGAGCAGAACGGGCGCGATGCCCTCCCCGCGATGAGCAGGGTCGACCACGAAGAGGTGCAGGACGCCCACCTGCGGCTGCGGGACGGCGATGCGCCAGGACGCGACCGCATACGTGGGGTCGTCGGCGTTATCGACGACGCAGGCACCGACGACGCTCCCCGCGCGCTCGGCGATGAGAAGCTCGCCCGCCGTGATGCGCTCGGCGAGCCCGTCGCGCGTGGGATAGGTGCCCCACACCCACTCGATGTCGAACGCCGTCCCCGCCATGGCGCGGCACGCCGCCTCGTATAGCGCGCAGACGGCATCGAGATCATCCGCGGTTGCCCGACGTGATACAAAGGTGTCTGACACCAAATTATCAGCCATCGCTGCTCCCCTACAGCCCGCACGCGGCGCGGAGCTCGTCCACGCGGTCGGTGCGCTCCCAGGTGAAATCCGGGTCGTTCCGGCCGAAATGCCCGTAGGCGGCCGTCTTCTCGTAGATGGGGCGGCGCAGGTCGAGGTCGCGGATGATCGCGCCCGGGCGCAGGTCGAATACCTCGTTCACCGCGCGGTCGATGACCTCGATGGGCACCTGCTCCGTGCCGAAGGTCTCGATAAGGACGGAGAGCGGGTGCGCGACGCCGATGGCATAGGCGAGCTGCACCTCGCAGCGCCTCGCGAGCCCCGCCGCCACGACGTTCTTCGCCACCCAGCGCGCGGCGTACGCACCCGAGCGGTCGACCTTCGTGCAATCCTTGCCGCTGAAGGCGCCGCCGCCGTGGCGTCCGGAACCGCCGTAGGTATCGGCGATGATCTTGCGGCCGGTGAGGCCGGTGTCGCCCATGGGGCCGCCAACCACGAACCTGCCGGTGGGGTTCACGTAGACCTGCGCGCCCTCCCACGGGATCCCCGCCGCGTCCATGACGGGCGCGATCACGTGCTCGAGCATATCGGCCTTGATGATGCCCATGTCCTCGATCTCGGGCGCGTGCTGGGTGGAGATGACGATGGTCTCGACCGCGACCGGGTGGTCGTCCTCATAGCGCACGGTGACCTGCGTCTTGCCGTCCGGGCGCAGGTACGGCAGCGTGCCCGCATGGCGCACGGCCGCGAGGCGCTCGGCGAGCCGGCTCGCCAGGTAGTGCGGCATGGGCATGAGCACCTCGGTCTCGTCGGTGGCATAGCCGAACATCATGCCCTGGTCGCCCGCGCCGATGAGGTCGAGCGGGTCCGTGGTCGTCCCCGCCTGGACGTCGTAGCTCTCGTCGACGCCCTGGGCGATGTCGGGGCTCTGGCCGTGGATCATGTTGATGACGCCGCACGTGGTGCCGTCGAAGCCGTACTTCGCGCGGTCGTAGCCGATGCGCGTGATGACGCCACGGGCGATCTCCTGGATGTCCACGTAGGCCTGCGTGCGGATCTCACCCGAGATGACGACCATGCCCGTGGTGAGCATCGTCTCCACGGCGCAGCGGACGTGCTCGAGCTTGGCGGGGACGCCCTCGGTATCGACGTACCCTTGCGCCTCGAGGCGCGCCTCCTTGGTGAGGATCGCGTCAAGCACGGCGTCGGAGATCTGGTCGGCGATCTTATCGGGATGCCCCTCCGTCACCGATTCCGAGGTGAAGAGGTAGCTGCGGGGATGCGTGGTGGAACGAGCGTCATTCGGCATAAAAGCCCCTTTCTGTAGGCCCCGGCGGCCGTTACCATTCCGCGGGGCGCTTCGGACGCGGCGCGCCCGGTGATCGTAGCGAGGAGATTGTACCGCGTGGGGCGGACACAAACGGGACATCAGGCGAAAAGCACAGCTCTCCCGTCGTTACGCGAAGGCACGCTCGGGACGCACGGCGCGCCACCGGGCGACCGCCGCGAGCGAGGCTACGACGCCCACCGCGAGCGCGATCGCGAGCGCGGCGCAGGCGATGCCCAGCCCCGTCGCCGACCCCGCGATCGCGCCGCGCAGCGCCTCGGCGAGGACGGGCACGGGCAGCACCGCGCCCAGGGCGGAGAAGACGCCCCCGGTGAAAGCCGCGGGCAGGACCGTCCCCGCCGAGAGCAGCTGGACCGCCAGGATGCCGAGGGAGACCGGCGCCGTGAAGCGGCCGCACAGGAGCCTGAGCGCGCAGGCGATTGCGCCGAACGCGAGCGAGCCGAGGACGATGAGCGCGGCGAACGCGGGCGCGTCGGCGGGCGCCCCCGTGACCAGCACGAGCGCAGCAGCCGCGACGAGCCCCTGCACGAGGCAGAACGCCGCCGTGAGCGCGATGCTCGAGAGCGCGCTCGACACGGCGCGCCCCGCGAGGACGGCACGGCGGTCGGGTCCGGGGAGCACGTAGGACGCCGCGAGCGCGCCGAGCCACAGCACGACGGCGAGCGCGGCGGGCACGAGGGACGCGGCGCCCTCCACGCGATCGATGCTCGTCGTGGTGAGCGACACGGGCGCGGCGGCGACCTCGGCGCGCTCATCGCGCGAACTCGCGATCTCGCCGAGCTCGTCGCCCGCGACGGAGAGCGTGTCGTTGATGGTCTGCTGACCCTCGCGCAGCTGGCCGATGCCGCTCGCGAGCTGGCCCTCCACGCCCGCGAGCGAGGAGAGCCCGTCGCCTAATCTGGAGACGCCGGTTCCCACCGTGCCGAGCGCCTGACCGAGGGCGAGGTTGCCCTGGCCGAGCTGGTCGACGGCAGAGGAGAAGCCCGAGAGCGCCTGCGGGGTCGCCGACACGCTCGCCGCGAGTGCGGATACGCCCTGGCCGAGGGCGCTCGTCGGGGCGAGCTGGCCCACCAGGCTCGTCAGGCTCACCGGATCCTGTCCCGGCTCGAGGGTGACGCCCTTATCGGTAAGTAAGCTCGCGGTGCCGAGCGCGATCTGCAGACGCGTAACGGAGCCGGCAGCGCCTTGCAGCGAACCGGCGACCGTCCCCGCGGATGCGGACGCGCGAGACGCAGCATCTTGGAGGGTGCCCGCCGCCTCCTCGAACGTCCCGACGAACGCATCGGCGCGCTCGAGGCCCTGCGACGCATCCGAAGCTGCCTGAACGGCATCGGCCGCCTGCTGCTTCACAGCGCCCGCCTGGTTATCGATTCCCTCGGATAGCGCCTCGTATCGCTGCGTGTCCGCGGTGAACTCATCCACGAGCTGCTGCTGCGCTTCGGTGCGCTGGGATGCATCGGTCTGCAGCGCTTCAGCGAGATCGATGATCTTGTCCTCGATCTGCTCTTCATTCTCCCCAGCGAGCCAGCTACCAGCGATCTCGTTGAGCGCGCTCACGTCTCCGACGAGCCCGCCCGTGCCATCGGAACCGGCAACGGCTTCCTGCAGGTCGGACGCCTGCTGCCCCACCGCCTCGACACCCGAGCGCGCCGAATCGATGCCGTCGCGCACCCCCTGCGCAGAAGCGGAGAGCGCCTCCTCGTCTGCCACCATATCGGCGGCGGCACCCGAAAGCGCCGGAACCTGCTCGGCAAGCGTGCCCTGAAGCTCCCCCAGCGACCCCAGCGCCGCCATAGCCTCATCGAGCGACTCAGATACCTTCCCCGTCAGCAGCGAAAGCCCCTGGTACATGCCGCTCAGTCCCGCGGAGACCCCATTCGCCACAGGCGCGAGCTGCCCGTAGGTCGCGGCGACGCCGTCCATGGCGTCCGAGACCGCCACGGCACCCGTGCCGGCCGCGTTCACGCCGCTCGCGATGGCGTCGACACCCGAGGCGAGGGCCTCGGTGCCGTCAGCCGTCTGCTCGAGCCCCTCGGCGATCGCACCCGTCCCCTGCTCGAGCGCGTCGTAGGCAGCGTCGAGCATGACCGCGCCGTCGGCGGTGAGCGTGAGGCTCGAGGCCTGCGCGTTCACGCCGTTGAGCACGCGCAGGAGATACGATTCGCCCAGGTCGGCGCGCAGGCGCGTCTGCACCTGCTTGAGCGCGGCGGACCCGGCCTGCGTGGCGAGCACGTTCTCAGACCCGGTCGAGATGATCTCGAGCTGGGCGCGGGACGGGTCGGAGCCGTCCAGGCTCGCGACCTTCTCGGAATAGTCCTCGGGGATCTCGAGCACGAGCGCGTACGTCCCGTCCGAGAGCCCGGCGAGCGCCGTCTCCTCGTCGACGGCATCCCACGCGAGGTCGGCGGAATCCGCGAGCGAGTCCACGAGCTCCGCGCCGGAGTTCACCGTGAAGCCGCCCGAGCCCGCGACGCCCTCGTCGAGGTTCACGACGGCGACGGGTATGCGCGCCTGCGCGTCGAGCGCGGGTGCGAGCGCCGCGACGAGCACGAGCGCGAGCACCGCGGGCAGCGCGAAGGCGGCGATGAGCATCGCCGGGGCACGGCGTCCGCCGCGCAGGCGCGCGCGGAGGGCGCTCACAAGATCGGAACACAGGCGCATCATGCCACCATCCCATCTCGGGTATCGGTTATCCCAGCCGCCCCATCGGCGTGACCGGCGGCCTTGTGCGCACCGCTCGCGCCGAGCTCCTCGGCGGCATCGAAGTCCAGGGCGTAGGCAGCGTCGGCCGCGCGGGCGCACGCGACCTCGCCCGTCGCGACGATCACCGCGACGCCGTGCCCCGCGGCATAGCGCCGCAAATCCGCCATGAGCGCACACGCGGATTCCGCGGAGAGACCATTCACGAACGCGTCGGTCAGATCGATGAGGGCGAGGCGCGCACCCGCGGCGAGCGCGAGCGCGGCAGAGAGCCGGGCACGCGGCTCCGGCCCCAGGCGGCGCGCGGGGTCACCCGCATGCGTCGCCGCACCCACGGCGGCGAGCAGCGACAGCACATCGGGGTCGGCATGGTGGAGGCGAGCCTCCCGCGTCGCGAGCCCCTCGACCGTGAGGCCCTCCTCGACGGGCGCCACGCGCTCGAACACGCCGAGCCCCGCCTGGACGGGCACCGCACCCGAAGCACGCAGCCCGCC
Source organism: [Collinsella] massiliensis (assembly GCF_002161605.1). Taxonomy (NCBI): domain Bacteria; kingdom Bacillati; phylum Actinomycetota; class Coriobacteriia; order Coriobacteriales; family Coriobacteriaceae; genus Enorma; species [Collinsella] massiliensis. The sequence continues at coordinate 25,723 of NZ_NFIE01000023.1, forward strand.
GCGCGCCGGAAGCGCTGCCCCGAGCACCTCGAGCGAGCCGGACGTCGGGCGCACGAGGCCCGCCACGGCAAGCAGCGCGTCGCGCGCCGCCTCGTGCGTGGACGAGAGCAACGCGAGCACCTCGCCCGCGCGCGCCTCGAACGAGGCGAACTCGAACGAGCGATACGTATGCCGCACATATGAGATGTCGTGCGCGCGCACGACGATGCCGTCATCTTGAGCCACGCGGCCTCCTCGACCGGGCGCGCCGCCACGAGCGGGGGCTGAGCGCGCGAACCTTCATTCCTACCTTAGTACCCTATTTTGGCACGGAATGGCCACATTCCCCGCATTCTTCTATGCCGTATAATGCTGAGCTGTTCCAAGCGACCTACCGGCAGCAGATAAGGAGCAGCCATGACCTCACCCGTCCGCGTCCGCTTCGCCCCCTCACCCACGGGCAAGCTCCACATCGGCGGCGCGCGCACCGCGATCTACAACTGGGCGTTCGCCCGTGCGAACCACGGCACGTTCATCCTGCGCATCGACGACACGGACCCGACGCGCTCGACCGACGAGAACACCCAGATCATCCTGCGCGCCATGCGCTGGCTCGGCCTCGATTGGGACGAGGGCCCGGAGGTGGGCGGTCCCTGCGCCCCGTACGCGCAGACGGAGCGCCTCGACCTCTACCGCGAGGCCGCCGAGCGCCTGCTCGCCGAGGGCAAGGCCTACCCCTGCTTCTGCACGCCCGAGCAGCTCGAGGCCGACCGCGAGGCCGCCCGCGCCCGCAAGGACCCCTTCCAGGGCTACCAGCGCCGCTGCCGCAACATCCCGGCCGACGAGGCCCGCGCGCGCATGGAGGCCGGCGAGCCCTACACCATCCGCATCAAGGTGCCCGAGGACCGCGGCGACGTGGTCATCGAGGACGCCGTCCACGGTCGCGTGGTGTTCGACGCCAAGGAGCTCGACGACTTCGTGATCTTCCGCTCCGATGGCACGCCCACCTACAACTTCACCACGGTGGTGGACGACGCCGCCATGGGCATCACGCACGTGATCCGCGGCGACGACCACCTCTCGAACACCCCGCGCCAGGTCATGGTCTACGAGGCCCTGGGCGCGCCCGTGCCCGTCTTCGCGCACATCTCGATGATCCTCGGCGCGGACGGCAAGAAGCTCTCGAAGCGCCACGGCGCGACGAGCGTGGAGGAGTACCGCGACGCGGGCTACCTCTCGGACGCCTTCGTGAACTACCTGGCGCTGCTGGGCTGGTCGCTCGACGGCGAGACCACGATCATCCCGCGCGACGTGCTCGCGAGCCGCTTCTCGCTCGACCGCATCTCGAAGAACCCCGCGACCTTCGACCCCAAGAAGCTCGACTGGATGAACGCCGAGTACATCAACGCCATGGACGACGATACGTTCACCGAGCAGGTCATGCTGCCCGCGCTCGAGGCTGCGGGCGTGAGCGTCGCGCGCGAGGCGCATCCGGACGCCTGGTGGAGCCTGCTCGCCGGCATCGTGCGGCCGCGCACGAAGATGACGCCGGACGCCGCGCAGGTGGCCGCGCCCATCTTCGCCACCGCCGACATGCTCGCCTATGACGAGAAGTCCGTGGCGAAAGGCCTCGCGAAGGAGGGCATGGGGACGGTGCTCGACGCCGCGCGCGTGGCGCTCGGCACGCTTCCCGCCGATGCCTGGCACGCCGCCGAGATCGATGCCGCACTCGAGCCCCTGCCCGAGACGCTCGACCTCAAGAAGCGCGTCGTGTTCCAGGCCGTGCGCGTGGCGGTGTGCGGCACCATGGTGAGCCCGCCCCTCGGCGAGACCATGGAGCTCATCGGCCGCGACGACTGCATGGCGCGCATCGATCGCGCCCGCGGCATGGCGCTCTAGGAACCGCGCTCCGCGCAGGAAGAAGCGATACGCAACGAGGCGGGGTCGGTGCCGTTCCGCGCACCGATCCCGCCTGCGTTCTTATGTATGCAGCGATGCAAACGCCGAGCCGCCGGGCAGCGCCCCAGCGCGTCGCCTAGTTGTTCAGTGCCAAGACGTTGTTTACGCCCCGGGGATGACAAATAGGGATGGCTCCCGCATGCTGTGAGTTGTCTAGGCTTGCAGCGAAGGGGGCCATCCCATGTCCCAACATCCTAACGCAAGGCTAACGCCCAGGGGCCGGGAGACGCTCGTCTCCCGGGTCGTCGCCGGGGAGCGCGTCTCGTCCGTCGCCCGCCAGATGGGCGTCAGCCGCCAGACCGCGAGCAAGTGGCTCGCCCGCGCCCGCAGGGGCGAGCCGATGTCGGACAGGACCAGCAGGCCCCGCAGGCTCCCGAGGTCCACGCCGGCCGAGGCCGAGGCGCGCGTCATCGGGGCCAGGCGTTCCATGCTCCTGGCCCCGCTCGCCCTCGCCGCCGTCACGGGCGTGCCCGCCCGCACCTGCGCGAGGATCGTCGCCCGCTCGGGGCTGCCGAGGCTCGCCGACGTCGACCGCGTGACCGGGGAGGCCAGGCGCCGGGGACCGGTCACGCCCGTCCGCTACGAGA